>CAYMRO010000006.1:0-18984 GCA_964392875.1 uncultured Demequinaceae bacterium | reverse complement strand
CCCAGGTGGCGCTCTACTCCGGGCAGGTCATAGTCCGCCACGTCGAGCGCCTCAAAGCGCCCATCGAGCAACTCGCCGGTTAGCACGCAACTCCCCCCAATTGGGATCGTGTGAGTTTGCCTATCGTACGTTGCGGCGTAGGCGGCTGGTAACTCGGGCGAGGAGTGCGTCCACCTCAGAGACCCTTGCCAGCTTAAGGACAACGCCGTACACAATGGCCATCACGAGCCCCACCACAAGGCACACCAACCCACCCATGAGGACATTGCGCTGAGGGCTGCCGGAGACCTCGGCAACCGTGGGCATCACCACGGTCAAGCCCCAGCCTGCGAGGCCGGATACCAGCGCGGCGAAGGCCGCGATCAAATGCAGTCGCGTGATGCCGCGTCCACGCAGGCCGCCGATCCTGCGGCGAAGACCTCCGGCGCGCAGTGCGAGCCCAACGAGGTTGGACACCGTGAGGCCAAGCGCAACGCACACCGTCCACCACTTGTGGTCAAGCGTCACCATGCCGATGTACGCGACCGCCGCCCAGGCAATGGCCATGGGGATGTGAATGAAGAAGATTCCGCGTGCGTCCTCGAGCACAAAGTAGACCCGCTTGACGAGCACCATGGCGCCCAGGGGCACCATGCCAATGGCCAGCGCGATGACCACTTGAGCAACGGAGTTCACCTCCGGCAGACTGGCGAGCGGGAGCGTCAGCCGTGCAAGCATCGGCGCGAGCACAATGAGGGCGGCCGTGGCGAAGAACGTGAACGTGCCGGTGACGCGCAGCCCTCGCGCAACGTCGGCCCGCGTAGCTTCCTCGTCGCCCGCCGCGTAGTGCTTGGCCATGGTGGTCCCCAGCGCCGTCAGCAGTGACACCGTGACGAGCGAATGCGGCACGAGGTAGATCATGAGGGCGTTGAAGTACGCGGCATTTCCGGCGATGCCGGGATCGTTGCCTATGGGGTTAGCGGCCGACGCTACGTTCACCCCCACCGTCACGCCCACCTGCTCTACCAGTACGGCAGCGAGGGCCCAGCCGGCTACCACCCGCACCGTGGCAAGCTCGCCCTTGGGACCGCGCCACACAAGCTTGGGCCGGTAGCCGCCTCGTATGAGCGGCCACAGCAAAATCCCGGCTTGGGCTGCCATCGCGAGTGTTGCGGGCACAGCCAGCCACGCAATCCGGCCGCCGTTCCACGCAGAGGCGGTATTGGCGTCGGCCGTAAATTCGCCGTAAAGCTGCAGGTAGATCAGGAGCCCGGCGATCGCAATCACGTTGTTGAGCACGGGGGCCCACATGTATGGACCAAACTGCTCGCGCGCATTGAGGACTTGGCCAAGGATCGTGTACGCGGCGTAGAAGAACAGCTGTGGGACCACCAGGAAGGCAAAAGCAGTAGCGAGGTTGCGCTGATCGGCACTCCACTCGGCAGAGGAGTACATCCGCACCAAGAACGGGGCCGCAATGGTGGCAATCACGGTGACGCCAAGCGACAGCGCAAGCCCAATTGTCACGATGCGGTCAACAGTGCGCTTGCCGTCTTCCCTGCGGAATGCGCGCACAATTTGCGGCACCAGCACGGAGTTCACCACCCCAGCCGCGAGTACCGCGTAGAGGGCGTTCGGGATGCGGTTGGCCACGTCGTAGGCGTTGGCGCCAAACGCGTTGATGCCAACGGCGCCCACGAGCAACGCGTTGCGCGCGAACCCCAGCAGGCGAGAAACGAAGGTTCCCGACGCCATGATCGCCGTGGCTCCGGACAGCGTTGGACGCCGCCGCGCCTGCGGACCGCCCTCCGCGTCAAGGACGTTTGACGCCTCCGGCACCTCCGGAACTATGCGCGGTTCCTCAGCCATCGTCGCCTCCGGCGTCAGTATCCTCCGGTGCGGTGGCTGGGCCTTCGCTGCTACGCGTCCTGGCGCCCGCTGACATGGGAGCCATGCGGCTCGACCTACGGCCGCGCCGCACTGTCCTAATCACACCGGCCACGAGCAGCAAGCCAAGGCCCACGGTGAAGACCGCAGTCACGGCGTTGCCCCAATCGGCGCGCACGCGCACCCGCAACACTTGGGGAGCCGCCACCACGTCGCCGCGCGCGTTCTTGAGCGCAACCGTGGCCGTGACGTTGGCGCTCTTGACGCCAGTGACCGCAATGTGCGCGGTGACGTCGCCTCCAGCGGGAATCGTCACCACGGGCCGGTCTTGCACCACGAGGTTGGGAGAGGAGGACAACATGACCACCGTCACCGTGGCGTCCACCTCGAGGTTGTTATGGAGGGTCACAGGCACATTGCCCGACGCCGCAATGAGGTTGACGTCCGAGCCTTCAGCTACGTACAACGAACCGAGCAGTGCATCTACCGCAGTGCGAGTTGCCTCGTATGCGACCGTCCTAGCGTCGGGGTCCGGCCTGAGGCCCACCGCGAGCGGAGCGAGCAGCGTGCGCGCTCCTGGGAGATAGACGGAATTGGGGTCCTCTGCCGTTTGCGCAAGTTCCTGGACGCCATCGAGTTGGCGAGTCAGGGCCTTGATGAGCGTGGGCGTGAGGTCGCCATCCGTGCCAAGCAACTTGGGCGCGGTGAGGCTTTCGCGCGCCTCGCCAGCGAGTACCGCGCGGATGCTCATGGGCACCACCCAGGGCGCGCTGAGCAGCGCGGTGACCGGTTGCGACGCCGTGGGGCTAGGCAGCTGCCACGCGTTCCCAGGTGCCACCACAACGGGAGTCACCCCGTCCCCAAGCTGCGCCTCAAGTGCCGCTTCCGCTACCAACCTGGCCGCGGCGTCGGCCTCTCCGGGACGGTAGGTAGCGAGAATTGTGGACAACTGCTTGTTCGGCACCAGCACCGGAAGGGTGCCGCTGCCCGCCTTGACGTCCACTATGGGCGCGTTCGCTGCCGCGAGTGCGCCGCCCGTGACGTCCAGGAGCCCGGCTTGGGCGCCGTGGCTCAAGGCGAAGGAGATGGTGGGCGCGTCCACAACGGGGATAGTTGCGAGCCATGGCAAGTCCTGCAACGCTGGCGGCGAATTGGTCTGGGCGTCGTTGAGGGCAAAGTAGATGAGAGCAGCGTCGTCGGCATGCGCGAGCGACGTGATGTCCGGGTCTCCAGAAGGCAGACCAAACACCTCCCTGCCCACCGTGAGCGCATAGGCGTCCGTGTCATCGGTCATCGCTACGGGATCAATTGCAACCGCTGCGCCGGGGGTGCTCGCAGCGGCGGCCACCCGGGCAACGCGCTCTTGAGAACCCGACGCCGTGGCCACCAAGGCCACTGGCAGGTGCGGGAGGGGGGCGTCGTACCAAGTAATGGCGGCGGTGCGCGTGGCGAGCGTGCCGGATACGTCCGCCACGGAGATCACCACGCCGTACACGCCCGATGTGTGCGCCGCAAACCCCAGCCGCTGGGGTGTGGCTGCGAGGTCAACGCTCACGGTGGTGAGTGGGGGCAGCACGCCGCTAATGCTGTTCGCCGTGAGGCTGTTGCCCGGCACGGGCGTGGAGGTGGCGAGGCGGAGAGGGGTGCCGGAGGGGTCGTCGAGAAATCGCTCCAGTTGCGCGCTTGTGGTGATGGGAGCGGCGCTGACGGAGAGACTCGCGGTGACGCCCGGCATCGCAACCGCGGTGGAGTTCGCCACGCTCGCCATGACATTCAGCGAGTTGTCCACCTTCACCACAGACGGAGCGAAGGTGGTCAACTCAAGGTCTACGGGCGGAACTTCCTCCAGAGGCAGAGCGGCGCTGGGCCGCTGCCCCTGGGCGTCCGCGCTCGCCGCGCCCGCCAAGGTGACGAGAGCGAGGGCGAGAACTACAGCGGCCCGGCGGATCACGTGGCGATGGAGAGCAAGGCGGCAGCGGCCTGCGCCATCTTGCGTTCGTTGGGAAAGGCGAGCTCCTGGCCCAGGCTCGTCACCGCAATCCAGCGCGCCTCCTCGGCCTCCTGATCCGGATCATTAGCAGGCGTGATGTCGGAGTTGCGAGCCTCTAGCAGGAAGTGATGCACCACTTTGTGGACGCGGCGATCGTCGCCCGTGAACCAATAGTCAATGGTGCCGAGCGACTGGATGATCTCCGCCTCAATGCCCGTCTCTTCCGCCACTTCACGCACGGCGGCCTGCTCAGGGGTTTCGCCAACCTCTAAGTGACCCTTGGGCAAACACCATTCGAGCCGGCCCGCGCGGTTGCGTCTGCCGATGCACGCCGCGTACGCAATCCCGTCCTCGATGCGGATGGCGATCCCGCCCGCAGAGACCTCATTGCTCACGGGCAATTGCGGCGACTTTGGAGGCTCCGAGCGTGGTTGGAACTGCCCCGTTCCCTGCGCCGTTGGCGCCGGAGGGCGCGGCACCGGCGTAGGCATAGTGGGGGGCGTGGACATGGCCCAAGCCTAACTACGGACCCGCCCGCAGCCCGCCACCGCGCGCGGCTGGTCGCAGGCCCGGTGCCCGTGCGGTGTTCTTTGTCCCCCGGCCCGCGAACCTGGGATGCTAGACCCATGCCAACCCAGCCACCCGTCTCGCCGCCGCTTGCCTTGTTGCGTGAGCGGAGCGTCGGGCTATGGCAAGCCTTGCCCAGCGATGTGGTGACTTTGGCAGGTCTTTTCGCCGATGCTGGGCATGAGTTTGCGCTCGTTGGCGGGCCAGTGCGGGACGCGTTTTTGGGGAGGGCAACGTCAGATCTGGACTTCACGACGTCGGCTTTGCCGGAGCAGACGGAGGCGCTGCTCGCTCAGTGGTCGCGGGCAACGTGGGACATGGGGCGGGAGTTTGGGACCATCGGCGCGCGGCGGGGGGACGTGATTGTCGAGGTCACCACGTACCGCGCGGACGCGTACGACGGCGCCACGCGCAAACCCGTTGTGGAGTTTGGTGCCTCGCTGGTAGACGACCTCGCGCGGCGGGACTTCACGGTCAACGCCATGGCTGTGCGTCTGCCCGCTTGCGAATTCGTTGACCCGTTTGGGGGGCTCGAGGACCTCGCGGGGGGACTGCTGCGCACGCCCATCGAGCCGGAAATCTCGTTTGGCGACGATCCGCTGCGGATGATGCGCGCGGCGCGCTTTGTGTCGCAACTGGGATTCGACATTGAGCCTGCCACGTTCGCCGCAATGGCCACGCTCGCTCCGCGATTGGAGATCATCTCCGCAGAACGCTGCCGCGACGAGCTGACGAAGTTGCTACTCGGCACCCATGTGCGCGAGGGGCTCGCAGTGCTTACGGACTCTGGTTTGGCTTCCGTGGTGCTGCCCGAGCTGCCCGCGCTGCGGCTGGAAGTGGACGAGCATCACCACCACAAGGACGTCTACGAACACACGCTGACGGTGGTGGAGCAGGCGATCGCGCTCGAGACGGACGCTGATGGCGCGGTGCCGGGCCCGGATTTGGTGCTGCGGCTCGCGGCGCTGCTGCACGATTGTGGCAAGCCTGCCACGCGGCGGCTCGAGCCCGGCGGCGGGGTGTCGTTCCATCACCACGAAGTGGTTGGCGCCAAGATCGCGGCCCGGCGGCTCAAGGCGCTGCGGTTTGATCGCGACACCGTGCGCGATGTTGCCGGCCTGGTGGAGTTGCACTTGCGCTTCCATGGCTACGCGGATGCGCGGTGGTCCGATTCCGCTGTGCGGCGCTACGTGACGGACGCGGGCCCCCTGCTTGAGCGGTTGCACCGGCTCACGCGTGCCGACGTCACCACGCGCAACCAGCGCAAGGCCGACCGGCTGTCATTCGCGTACGACGACCTCGAGGCGCGCATCGCTGAACTGCGCTCGCGAGAGGAAATTGACGCCATTCGGCCAGACTTGGACGGAACCCAGATTCAGTCGATCCTGGGAATTGGGCCAAGTCGCGAGGTGGGCGAGGCGTATCGGTTCCTGCTCGAGCTGCGGATGGAGCACGGGCCGCTTGGGGCCGAGCGGGCGGAGGCTGAGTTGCGTGCTTGGTGGGCCGCGCGGGGGTAGCGCCTCCCGCGTGCGCCCTAGGCCGCCACTTGCTTTGGGCTGCGTGAGTACACCAGCGCCACGACCAGGTACGCGCCAACCAGGCACGCCATCACGGGCGCGGAGTAGCCGGAATCCGGCAACAACGGCGCAGCCACCGCCGCGGCCCCAATGAACGCCACGTTGTACAGGACGTCGTAGAGCGTGAACGCGCGGCCCCGAACCTCGTCGTCGGTGTCCCGCTGAATGATGGTGTCGATAGCGATCTTGGCGCCCTGCACGGCAAAGGACACCACCACCGCCGTGGTGAGGAGCGCCCACGTGGCCGTGGACGCCGCCAGTAATCCCTGCCCAACCGCACCAACTAGCAGGCACATCACAATCCATCGGTGCCGGTCAACGCGGTCACCAAAGATGGGTGTGATGACAGCCGCCGCAGCGAACCCAATGGCGGCAAAGCCCAACACAATCGTGAAGTTCGCGAGCGCGTCGGTCCCTGAGGCCGAGCCCCCAAACAGAGACCGCGACATCAAAATGGCCGCCACAAACAGGATCCCGTACAAGAAGCGCTGCGCCGCCATGACCCCCAGCGCGTGCAGCGGTGTCTGCCTGGCGACAATGTGCCGCACGCCGTCAGCGAGCTCGGAGACAAGCGCCCCCATCTGCCGCACAAGATCCAAGCGCTCCAGCGGATGCACCGGCCCCAGTTCGGTGCGCTTCAGCCACGTCGCAAGCCACGAGGACACCCCAAAAGCTACGCCCGCTCCAACGAGCGCCGCGAGAGCGATCGAGTCGTCGCTTGAGGACGGCGACACAAACGACAGCACGGCTCCCACCGCACCCCCCAGCGCCGCCGCGAGGGTCCCCAGCGTGGGCAGCACGGAGTTCGCGGCCAACAGCTCTGAAGCGGGTACCACTTGCGGAATACCTGCGGTCATCGCCGCGAGCAAGAAGCGGTTCACGGACAGCGTCAGCAACGCCAGCGTGTAGAGCGACCACAGCGGCGCCCCGCTCGCCACGCACACCACAATCGCGGCCACCAACACGAGCCGCACCAGATTCCCCACGAGCACTATCCGCTGCCGTTGCCAGCGATCGGTCAGCGGCCCAACGAACGGTCCAACAATCGTGAACGGCGCAAGCAGCGTGGCGAAGCCAATGGCGATGGACCGCCCAGATGTCGCGTGCGTTGGGTCAAAGAAGAAGGCGGTGGCGATGCCAACCTGGAACATGCCGTCGCCGGCCTGCGACATGAGCCGCGCGTACGTCAGTCGCCTGAAGCCCCTCGCGCGCCACAACACGGAGAGGTCGGACGCGAGTGACATACGGCAAGACTAGGGGCGGTCGCGTAGCATCCCGCCCATGGCTGTAGAGAATGCAAGCGCGGACGCCATTGCCGCCGCCACCCCCGCCTCTCGTGACCGCTACATCGACGCGTTGCGAGTGCTCGCACTGGGTGGCGTCATCATGGGCCACTACCTCATGGGGGTGGTCTCATGGGCGCCCGGCGAACCAATTGGCTTCACCAACATTCTCGAGTTGGAGCCGTGGACTCGCTGGGGCACGCTCATCCTGCAGGTCATGCCCCTCTTCTTTGCGGTTGGCGGCTTTGCGCACGCGGTCGCGTGGCGTTCTCTTGCCCGACGCAACGGCGGCTACGCAGATTTTGTCGCCGCTCGCGTGGGTCGCCTCATCAAACCCGCCCTGATCTACGTGGGGGTGTGGATGGTGGCGGGCCTCGTCATCGCCCAGCTGTGGCCGCAGACCGCACCCATCTTGCAGCTCGTGGGTCAACTGCTCTGGTTCATCGGCATCTACCTGATCGCCGCGGCGTTCGCCCCGGCACTGCTCAAAGCCCACGATCGCTTTGGCATCTGGGCGCTCGTGGCCCTCATTGGCGCGGCCGCCGCGGTGGATGTCATCCGCCTCAGCGGCATCAACGATGGCGTGAAGTGGCTCAACTTCGCGTTTGTGTGGCTCGCGATTCACCAGTTGGGCTTCTTCTACGCGGATGGCACCCACAACCGCATAGGCAGCCGCCGCCTTGGCGCCGCCATGTTCGTAACTGGCACCACCGCGCTCATCCTCCTCGTCACGCGTGGCCCCTACGGCATCTCGATGGTGAGCTTCGCCGGCGAAGAGCTTTCCAATCTCACGCCGCCCACTGTGGCGTTGCTCGCGTTCGCGATCGCGCAGGTGGGCGTAGCCCTACTAGTGCGCGGTTGGGCATCGAGACGCCTAGAGCGTCCCCGCACGTGGAAGGCGGTGGTCATCGCCGGCTCCGTGGCAATGACGGCATTCCTGTGGCATTTCACCGCGCTCGTCGCCGTCAACGGCCTGTGGTGGTGGCTCGGTCCGGACACGTCCCCCCAGGGCGGCTCGGCCGCGTGGTGGTGGTCAAAGCTGCTGCTGCTCATCCCCTACCTGGCCCTCGTAGTGGCACTGGTCCTGGTATTCCGTCGGTTTGAGCGCTTCCAAACCCAGCCCCTTGCAGGCCCGACGCTATGGCGCACCCTGGTAGCGGCCGTCGGCGTGGCATGTGGGGTAGTTGGAATGATTGGTTTTGCGGTGGTGGGGTTTCGCGGCATCGCGGACTTGTACACGGTGAAGGCCGTTGGCGTTCCCATGAGTGCGGTGACGTCGTGTGCGCTGGTGGTGGCATCGGCGGTGCTGACGTCGCTTGCGGTGCGGCGCGCTAGCGTTGCCCCATGACCTTTGGCGCGGCCATCAAGCATGGCTTCAAGAATCTCACCAACTTTCACGGCCGCGCACGGCGCAGCGAGTTCTGGTGGTTCTACCTCTTCATGTTCCTCGTCAGCTTTGTGCTGAGTTTCGTTGCCTTGATCCCGATGTTTGCGTCCCTCAGCACCTTGGGGCCCGAAGATGTTGATGACAACGGCACCATCGCCGACGCGAAATTGTCGGAGCTCATGCAAGGCTTAGGTCAGACCATCGTGATCGCAATGATTTTGGGCGCCATAACGTACCTTCTCCTCCTGGCAATATGGGTGCGGCGCCTGCACGACGCCGGATACAGCGGCCACTGGCTGTGGCTGTCGCTCATAGGCTTGAGCATCGTGCCGCTCATCTTCGCTATCTTTGACGGCCAGCGATTCACCAACCAATACGGCCCCGACCCCAAGGCGCTCGAAGCCGCCAACTGGCCGGCCGCCCCAGCGGGCTACACCGCACCACTCAACTAGTCCAGCACCACCCAACAGGAGGCTCTCATGCCCGGCGGCTATTTCTTCAAGGCTCTTTCGCAGTGGACGGATTACCGAACCCGCGCGCGCCGCGCGGAGTTCTGGATGTTTGTGCTGGTGGCATGGCTGCTCGAGGTGTTCGCGGTGGCCCTGACTGCGACCATGGTCAACGACGCGTTCGATTCCGACACCATGACCCTGCACGCAGACTCGGTGACCACGCTTGGGTGGATCTTCATTGGGGTCACCTTTGCGCTGTGGTTGGTGTTGCTGTTCCCGCTGATCGCGGTGACAGTGCGGCGCATGCACGATCTTGGGCGCTCCGGTGCGTGGGCCATTTTCCTGTTTGTGGTGCCCATCGTGGTGCTGATCATGGCGTTGTTTGATGGCCAGCCGATGACGAACAACTACGGCCCGGATCCAAAGGGCCGCGTCGCGGAGGCGTAGGCGACACCCAACCACTGCCCGCGGCTCGCAGCGGCGCCCGGAGACGTCCACCGACACCCACGCATTGTGCGAATTGGTGCGTCCCGTCAGGAATCTGGCGCTGAACGTGACCGCATGCACCAATTCAGGGGACGGCGGCACGCAGCGGCGGCGTGGTTTGCACCCCGCGGCGCCCGGAGACTCCCTCCCAGTCTGCGAATTGGTGCGTCCCGTTAGGAATCTGGCGCTAAACCTGACCGCATGCACCAATTCGTGGGACTGCGGGGCGAGGTGAGATGAGGACAGGGTGAGCCCGGGCACGGCAAAGGGCCGGGTTCCCCCCTCAGAGGAACCCGGCCCTGGCTTTGCTGCGGTCAACGCAGACCGCGACCGCTCGATGCAGATCTACCGGTCAACGCAGACCGCGACCGCTCGATGCAGATTTACCGCTCGATACCGACTACCGCTCGATGCCGACTACCGCTCGATGGTCCCAGCGATGAAGGCCTCAAGCTGCGCGCGGCCCTTGGTGTCTTCCATCTGCACCGGCGGGGACTTCATGAAGTACGTCGCTGCGGACAGGATGGGGCCGCCAATACCGCGGTCCTTGGCAATCTTGGCGGCGCGGATCGCGTCGATGATGATGCCAGCGGAGTTGGGGGAGTCCCACACCTCGAGCTTGTACTCAAGGTTCAAGGGCACCTCACCGAACGCGGAAACCTCGTGGCGTACATACGCCCACTTGCGGTCGTCGAGCCATGCGACGTAGTCGGACGGGCCGATGTGCACGTTGCGGTCTTCCTTGAGACCGGACAGCGGCCCGGAATCGAGGTTGGACGTCACGGCCTGGGTCTTGGAGAGCTTCTTGGACTCCAGGCGCTCGCGCTCGAGCATGTTCTTGAAGTCCATGTTGCCGCCAACGTTGAGCTGGTAGGTGCGGTCAAGACGCACGCCGCGGTCCTCAAAGAGCTTCGCCATGACGCGGTGCGTGATGGTGGCGCCCACCTGAGACTTGATGTCGTCGCCAACAATCGCAACGCCGGCCTCTTCAAACTTGGCAGCCCACTCGGGGTCCGATGCGATGAAGACGGGCAACGCGTTGACGAACGCCACGCGAGCGTCGATGGCGCACTGCGCGTAGAACTTGGCGGCCTGCTCGGATCCAACGGGGAGGTAGCACACCAGCACATCGGCCTGCGTCTCCTTGAGGACGGCAACGATGTCTACGGGAGCGTCGTCGGACTCGGTGATGGTTTGGCGGTAGTACTTGCCAAGGCCGTCGAGCGTGTGACCGCGCTGCACCTGGATGTCCGTCTTGGGGACGTCGCAGATCTTGATGGTGTTGTTCTCGGAGCACTGAGTTGCCTCAACGAGTTCCTTGCCCACCTTGAGCGAGTCAACGTCGAATGCCGCCACAAACTCGATGTCCGAGATGTGATAGTCACCGAACTGGACGTGCATGAGACCAGGGACCGTCTCGCCTGCAACAGCGTTCTTGTAGAACTCGACGCCCTGAATAAGCGACGTGGCACAGTTGCCGACGCCGACGATGGCAACGCGCAGCTTAGCCATGTGATTCTCCTTAGTTGGAGTCCGCTGAGGGAGCGGACGGTTGATTCTTGCCGCGGGACGCGGATCGTTCGTTTTCGATCAATTGATCAAGCCATGCGACCTCGTGCTCAACTTGCTCGAGCCCGTGCCGCTGAAGTTCTTCCGTATATGCGTCGTAGCGATCGCGCTGGCGACGCATGGAGGTGGTGACCTCTTCGAGCCGCTCGGCGAGCCGCGTGCGGCGGCCCTCGAGAATGCGCAAGCGCGTGGCGTGGTCGGTCTTGCCAAACATTGAGAACCGCACGTCGAACGCATCGTCGTCCCACGAATGGGCCGACGCTGAGGCAAGTTCGTCCTTGAGCCGCGCCATACCGGCATCGGTCACGGCGTACGCAATGCGTGAGCGGCGCGAACTGGCCCCGCCGTCGTCGCCCTCAACTGCCAGCAGACCATCCGTGACCATGCGCTTGAGGCATGGGTACAGCGATCCGTAGCTGAGTGCACGGAATGGGCCAAGCTCGGCGCCAAGCAGTTTCCGAATCTGGTATCCGTGGAGCGGCTGCTCCGCGAGAGTGCCAAGAATCGCGAGCGTGAGCACGTCTGTCTTGGCCACGGGCGCTCCTCTCGGTCCCTCAGTGCGATGTATTCGTTGTAACGCACGGTTGTATCGGCTCGATACATCGAATAAGATAGAACCTGCAAAGCAGTAACGCAAATCGAGGGCCACATTAGGCCCGACGCTGGGGCTGGGTTGGCACTTTTAAGCCGCCTTGTGCGTTAGGCATGCAGATCACCGCGCAGTGTCCGCGCGAAATCCACCACCACTCCAAACAAGGGATGACTTTCGTGACCGAAAAGCCAAAGGCACCGCAGCGCGTCTCGACGCGCGCCGCTGGCACGCCCACATCGGTCCAGAAGCCCCCCGCACGCCAGTCCGTGAGACCGGCCGCGAGCTCACCCGCACGCCCAGGCACCAAGCCGGCGTCCGCGACCAAGCCAACCCCGGCGTCGGGCACCGCCGCGTTTTCTGGAGGCGCGGGAGGCGGCAAGCCACCCACCAAGAATGGCAAGGCTCGCAAGCAGCCCGAGGGTCCGCGCTGGAAGCGCGTGGTCAAGCGCACAGCACTCGGCGTGGTCATTGGTGGCTGCGCACTCGTAGTGCTGGGATTCTTGGGTCTTGCGATTCGCTACACGATGCTGTCCGTGCCGGAGCCGGACGACTTTGCGCAGGCGCAATCGTCCACCATCACCTACTCGAACGGCACCACGGTCATGGGGCGGCTGGGCGTTGCCAACCGCAAGATCGTGGACATCGCAACGCTCCCCGAGTACGTGCCGCAGGCATTCGTTGCTTCCGAGGACCGCACGTTCTACACGAACCCCGGCATTGACGTGCAGGGCACCGCTCGCGCACTCTTCAAGACCGTTGTGCTTGGCCACAAGCAGGGCGGATCGACCATCACCCAGCAGTACGTTGAGCGCTACTACGTTGGCCAGACCACCACGAGCATCAAGGGCAAGATCGACGAGGCGCTGCTCGCGTACAAGATCGACAACCAGCAGGAAAAGACCGAGGTGCTCGGCAACTACATGAACACGATCTACTTTGGTCGTGGCGCATACGGCATCGAGGCGGCTGCTCGCCAGTATTTTGGCAAGCCGGCGGCGGACCTCACGGTTGATGAGGCAGCGCTCATCGTGGGCATTGTGCCCGCACCTTCCGCGTGGGACCCGGCCAAGCGGCCGGAAAAGGCGGAAGCCCGCTGGAACTACGTTCTGGACGGCATGCTGGAACTTGGGTACATCACCCAGACGCAGCGTGACGCGGCAGTGTTCCCGGAGACCATCGAGTACCAGAACAAGGACACCTACGGCGGCCCTCAGGGCTACCTCCTGACCACCGCGCTCAAAGAAGTGACGCGAGACACGGGCATCACGCAGGAGGAAGTGGAGTCGATGGGCTACACCATCGTCACCACGATTGACCGTAAGGCTCAGAAGGCCACCGTTGCCGCCGTGAAGAAGATCCCGGAGGGGCACTCGCCCAACTTGCAGGCGGCAGCCGTGACGCTCAACCCCAAGACCGGTGCCATCACCTCGCTGTATGGAGGTGCGGACTACCTCACGCGCCAGCGCAATTCGGTGACACAAGACATCGCCCAGGCGGGCTCCACGTTCAAGCCCTTCGCGCTCATCGCGGCCCTCGAGGACGGCATCTCACTCAAGACCACCTACTCCGGCCGCAACCTCATGACGGTGCCCGGCTTCGAGAAGAAGGTGCGCAACTTCAACGACGAGAGCTTCCGCAAGATCAGCCTCGTGGACGCAACGGCATACTCCGTGAACTCCGTGTACGCACAGGTGGGCCAGAAGGTGGGGCCGGCGACCGTCAAAGAGGTAGCGATTCGAGCAGGCCTGCCGGAAGACACGGCCGGGCTCGAGGCGAATGCCGCCAACGTGCTTGGCACCGCCTCGCCGCACCCGCTGGACATGGCTCGTGCCTATGCGACCATCGCCAACGGCGGTGTGCGCACGGAGCCCTACATCGTTGAGCAGGTGCTGGACGCCCAAGGAAACGTGGTCTACCAGCACAAGGTGGAGAGTTCACCCGAGTTCGCGTCCGACGTCATGGCCGACGCTACCTACGCCATGACACAGGTGGTCCAGAAGGGCTCCGGCAGCTATGCAAAGGAGCTGGGGCGCCCCGTAGCGGGCAAGACCGGTACGTCGAATGACAACAAGTCGGCTTGGTTCGTTGGCTTCACTCCCTCCGTGGTGGGCGCTGTGGCGCTGTACCAAGTGGGTGAGGACGGCTCGGCTCAGAACATCGACACGTTTGGCGGCTTCCGCCAGATCACCGGCGGCACGGTGCCCGTGCGTGTATTCACGTGGATGATGGCGCCCATACTGAAGGGCACGGACGTGGAGAAGTTCCCCGCCCGAGCCAACATCGGAGTGGTGCCGTCTCACACGCCCACCCCCAGCTCAACGCCGTCCTCGACTCCCAGCTCAACGCCGTCGTCAACGCCAGACCCGATAGTGACGCCGCCGCCAACGTCGCCGGAGCCCAGCGTGACTCCCGATCCAGTGGTGACGCCCCCAGCGCCATAGCTCGCGAACTGGAGTACTAGGCGTCCCGACCCCGCGGATAGGGCATGCCAGCAATGGCCGCCCGCTCCGCAGCCTGCACTGACGGCGGATAGAACCGCTTGTACTTGCGCACCTGATTGATCTGGTGCGCGATGACGTAGGCGATGCGGCGCGGATTGCGCTCCACCGAGTTGCGCAACGGGTTGTGCACGAGCCCCTGGCGGCGCAGTTTCTTCACGAGCGCGCGCAGGTCCGCATCAATGATGTATCGGTTCATGATGCGTCGCGGCACCACCGTGAACACGTGCTGGCGCTGCGGCCCGCCCACCTGGTCCTCGCTCGCCGGCAGCCCCAACATCCAGTCACGCACATACGCCACGGCAGGGTTGGGTCCCGCCCCAGTCACAAAGTAGTTGGAGCGCGACAGCCGCGGATTGAGCTCAAAGAACACCAGCTCGCCCGTGCGCGGGTCCACCTTCATGTCCGGGCTCGCGAAGCCCTTCCACCCAATCCCAGCGAGGAGCCGCAGGAACGGCTCAATCGCCTCCGGCGCGGGCTGCGTCAGCACTATCGACGAATTGCCAACAGTTGACGGCGTGTGTTCCTGCAACAGCACGTGGCCATAAACCGTCCACTGCACTTCACTCGCGCTCGAGACGTACGTGTTGAAGATCCGCAGCCCGGCATCGTCGCCTGGGATGAGGTCTTGCACAATGAACGCGTCGCGATACCCCGCGCCCGCTACCCGCGCGAGCAACTCCAGCAGCTCCGCCTCGGTAGCAACGGTCGCGACCTTTTCCTTGCCCGCGTAATCCACGGGATGGAATGCCCCGGAATCCGCCGCCTTGGCCACCACAGTGAAGGTGAGGTCCGCGAAGAGCCCAGCCGCAGCGTCGGGCACTCCGGAAGCCAGGTCAGCGACAACTGTGCGCGGGTGCGCAAGTCCGTACTCCGCGCACAACTCCGCGAACGCTTCCTTGCTCGTCACGCGGTCAAGCAGCGCGGTGTCCACGTACGGCACAACGTAGCGCGGCTCCAGTTGGGCGCGGTTCTCCACGAGTATCCGCACCAGCCAATCGGCGCTCGCGAGCGCGATGAGCTCGGCATCCGGGTTGTCCGCGGCAATGCGCTGCAGCGTCGCCACGGCAACCGCGGGGTCGTCCATCTGCGGCGTGACCTCGTTGATGACGATCGCCGAGTGACTCACGGTCCCGCCCAGCGCCACGGACACGATGATGGACTTCACCCCAAACGCCTCGTGGAACGCGCGCGCGAGCGAGTAACCGCCAATGTCGCCGCCCAGAATCACGGGCAGCAGGCGCCGTCCCTCCAGCAGGTGCGCGTAGGGGGCCGCCATCAGAAGCCGCTTTCCGTGGGCGCGGGATAGAACTCGCGGTACTTGCGCGCCAACCGCCAGCCCAGCGCCTTCACATATGCCCGACGCTTGAGCGAGCCATCTCCTGCAGGATACTTGAGGGGGTGGAACAGTCCGCCGCGCGCTTTGGCACCCTTGACGGTCGCCTTGAGTTGGGGGTCAAGGAGGTAGCGCAGCAGGAGCCGGAACGGGGCCACGGAGTAGAGGATCTCCCCCGTGGCGACGCGGGGCTGGGCAGGTTGGTCCTCGTGGTGCGGCAGCAGATCCTGTACGGCGATTTGCGCAACGTTCACGCCCGCCGCTGTGACGTAATAGTTGTTGCGGCCAATGCGGGGGTTGACCTCAAAGAACACGCGCTCGCCGGTGCGGGAGGACACCTTGTAGTCAAAGTTGGCGAAGCCAAAGTAGTTGGTGTGATCCAGGATGCGGCTCGCGTCCGCGAACGCCTCCTGGTCCACGCCCGTGAGTATCGCCGCAGGGATGCCCATGGTGCCGGGCGTGTGCTCCTCAAGCAGCACCTGGCCGCCGGCGAGCAGCGTGATGACGCCGTTGCTGTCGCGATACGCGGTGAGCGAGCGCATGTGAGTCTCGTCGCCGGGGACAAACTCTTGCAGCAAAAACTCGCTGGGGTACTGCAGCCGATCCAGGTGGCCCAGCACCTCCTCCAGCTGCGCTTGCGATTCGAAGTGGTAGATCTTTGCCTTGCCGGGGAAGCTCGCCGCAAACCAGTCGGCGCTCATCGCGGGCTTGCCGATGAGGGGGAACTCGAGCCCAAGGTCAGTGATGCGAGAGGCGACGTTGGTGGGCTGGGTGCCGGGAGCGTCGGGCTGGAAAACCACTTCGATGGTGCGCGGCGTGCGCACCTCGACGGCCGCGCACGCCTTGGCGAACTCGATCTTGGAATTCACGCGGTCAAACGTCACGAGGTCGCACAGGGGGACGGCCCAGCGCGCGTCTAGATCCGCGCGATGCTGTGCGAGGGCGCGCACGTGCCAGTCCAAGTTGGTGAAGAGGATGAGGTCGTGCTCGGGGTGCGCGGCGGCGAGCGTGTTGAGGCGATCTACCAGCACTGACGGTGTGTTGATGTCCGGCTCGATGATCCAGTCGCCGAGCGTGGAGAAGCGGCCAAAGGTCGTGACGTTCTTGGACAGCACCGTTGGGCGCCAGCCGTAGCGTTCATGCGCGGCGCGAAGGAAGGCATATACGCCGATGTCCCCGCCCAGGCCAACGAGGAGCACAGGCTTCATGCGGTCAGTGTAATGACGCCCCGCGCAGGCTTGGCCCACCCAACCCGCGTCCCCAGGTGAGGTGGGTACGGAGGTTATCCCCAGCGTCGGGCCATCGCCATTGGCTTATGTCAGCGCGGCCCGGTACCCTTGTGCGGTGGCAATTGCCACAGACGACACCCTCCTGCCACGGAAAGTCCGTGGCCGCTTGAGTCCAGAGGAGGTGGGTATCAATGCGTCAGTACGAAATGATGGTCATCCTTGACCCTGAGGTAGAAGAGCGCACGGTTCAGCCGTCGCTCGAGAAGTACCTGACCGTGATCACCAACGACAAAGGCACCGTCGACAAGCTCGACATCTGGGGCCGCCGTCGCTTGGCGTATCCGATCAAGAAGAAGGCAGACGGCATCTACGCGGTGGTGAACTTCACCTCCGAGTCGGCGACGGCGAAGGAGCTTGAGCGTCAGCTCGGTCTCAACGAGTCCATTCTTCGCACCAAGCTGTTGCGCCCGGACGCTCACTAGGTCCATTCGCACCCACGACACTAAACACAGGGAACTCACATGGCAGGCGACACTCAAATCACCGTGGTTGGCAACCTCACGGGCGACCCCGAACTGCGATTCATCCAGTCCGGAGCGGCCGTAGTCAACTTCACGGTGGCGTCCACCCCCCGCACGTTTGACCGTCAGTCGAACGAGTGGAAGGACGGCGAGACGCTGTTCATGCGCTGCTCCCTGTGGCGTGAGGCCGCTGAGAATGTGGCCGAATCGCTTACCAAAGGTATGCGCGTCCTCGTGACGGGCCGCCTGGTGTCGAGGTCGTGGGAGGCAAACGGCGAGAAGCGCACCGTTACCGAAATGCAGGTTGACGAGGTTGGCCCCTCGTTGCGTTACGCCACCGCAAAGGTGAGCCGCACGCAGCGTTCGGGCGGCCAAGGCGGCGGCAATGGTGGCGGCGGCTTCTCCGGTGGCGGGTCTTCCTCGCCTGCCGGTGGCTCTGACAACGACCCCTGGGCATCCGCCCCGGCGTCCGACGAGCCTCCCTTCTAAATCTTCACCTTTTCTTCAGGAGTTATACACATGGCTAAGCCAGACATCCGCAAGCCGCGGAAGAAGGTCAATCCTCTCAAGGCCGCCAAGGTCCAGACGATCGACTACAAAGACACCGCGTTGCTTCGCAAGTTCATCTCCGACCGTGGCAAGATCCGCTCGCGCCGCGTCACCGGAGTCACCGTCCAGGAGCAGCGTCAGATTGCCCGCGCCATCAAGGTTGCGCGCGAGATGGCACTGCTTCCCTACGCCGGCTCCGGCCGCTGATAGGGGGTTAGACAATGGCTAAGGTCATCCTGACCCACGAGGTCTCCGGCCTCGGTTCCGCAGGCGACGTTGTTGACGTCAAGGACGGTTACGCAGTCAACTTCCTGGTGCCCCGCAAGTTGGCCACGCCGTGGTCCGCGGGCGCCGAGAAGTCCATCGAGGCGATGCGCAAGGCTCGCCGTGCACGCGAGCTCGCGAGCATCGAAGAGGCTCACGCCGCGCGTGACTCCCTTCAGAGCAAGCCCGTTGTAGTGACGGCGAAGGCCGGCGAGTCCGGCCGCCTCTTCGGCGCAATCACCACGGCGGACATCGCGTCCGCCCTTGGCGACCGTGCCGGCGTGGACAAGCGTCGCATCCAGATTGGCCAGCCCATCAAGGCGCTCGGCGACTACCAGGTGCAGGTTTCCCTGCACGACGGCGTTGTCGCGACCGTTGATGTTCAGGTGGTTGCAGCTAAGTAGCTGCTCGGTTTTGTAGAAGCAGCCCCGGCTGGGCGCCCTTTTGGGGTGTTCCGGCCGGGGCTGTTTGCGTGCGGGGGTGGGGATGCCGGGGAGGGGGCGGGGGTGCACTCTCCCCACGCGGGCCACCCCTCGCGCGCCCCCGCGCGCCCCCCATTCACCTTCACGAGGGACGGATCTCGCCTTGGTCCCTCTGGGCCGCGAATATTCGCGTTCAGGAGGGACTCGCGCGCAGTCAGTCCCTCGGCACCGTAAACCACGCCCCACGACCCGGCCCCGCCCGCGTGGGCCGCGCCCGTGCCGCGCTCCGCGTGGGCCGCGCCCGTGCCGCGCTCCACGCGGGCCGCGCCCCGGGCGCCCCTCATTCACCTTCACGAGGGACGGATCTCGCCTTGGTCCCTCTGGGCCGCGAATATT
>CAYMRO010000005.1:0-23158 GCA_964392875.1 uncultured Demequinaceae bacterium | reverse complement strand
ACGGGCTGGGAACGTAACGGCGCTGCTCCACCACAATGTCCACGTTGTCGATGGTGGTGCGCACGGGCGCCATGGCCCCGAGAAAGTCGCCATCGGAAACGAGCACGGACCACGCAAAAGGGCCGCTCGCGGTGAGCACGGTCCCTGGGGGCACGTTCACCGGGATCGTTGCCGTGGCCCCCGCCGCCAACTGGGCGCTGCCTACGGCGTTGCCGTCAGAGTCGGTCAGCGCAAAGGTGCCCGGCTGCTGCGCATAGACCACTACTTGCTCGTTGTACCCAACGGCGACGGCCGAACGCTCGTTGTCGTCGGCCGCCAATTGGGCGGGGATCCACCGGAACTCTTTGGCGATGTCGCCCGCCACGCCGGCGGTGGCTGCGCGGGTGCGCGTCACCACGGCCCCGGCCACAACGTTCGCATCCGACGTGATCGTCACCGTGCCAACATCCACAGCAGGGATGGCAACTTCCACGGCCACTCCCGGCTCCAGCTTGAGCGCCGCAACGCCCTCCCAGTCCATTTCCCCGGTTGGCGTCGAGAGCGTCATGCTCGCCGTGGCGCCCTCCGGTGCCAGCAGGCGCACGGTGGCAGTTTGGGTGGCTGAGCCAGCGGTGCCGACGCCGGGAATTGCCAGTTGGGTTCCCTGGGCCGACGCTGTGGCCCAGTCGGTTCCCCAAGGCTGAAATCCGGTGAGCCGGGAATCCTGCAGGGCAGCCACCACGCCAGTGCCCGTGGCGGTGATGTGCACGGAGAGTGCGGCAACATCGATGGTCAAGCCCTCGAGCAGCACCATCTGTTGGGCATCTGGCCCAATCGCCACTTGCCGGGTGTCCAGCTCACCGATCTCGCCATACGCGGTCACGGTGGCCTCCACGGCCACGGCCGCGGGGTTGGAAAGCACTAGCCGCGCGCTCGCGCCAACCGTTGTGGCACCCGCGACTATCCACTGGTCCGTGCGTGGCGTGGCGCAGGTCACGGCGGCAAGGCCCGTGATGTCGCCACCGGTCACGTGTTCAACGGCCGAGCCCACAATCGCATCCGACGCTTGACCGCTGCCCATAGTCCGCACGTTGCCAGTGAGGAACGTGTCGCGGCTGATCCCGGTGGCCGCTCCGCCGAGTTCGGCGTCGCTGCTGGCGCCTTTAGCTGGCGTCACGAGCGGACCGGGGCAGGCAACGTCTTGCCGCGCGGGCGCCACGGACACCGTGGTGCTCTGGCTCGCGGGAGCGTCTTGCGCGGTGAGCCGCCCACCCGTCACCACGGCTGCAATGACCGCGGCGAACACGAGCACACCGGTGATGATCCGCCCGATCATGAGCGACCACCAATAATGCGCCGCTCATGGATCGGCGCAGAGGCGAGCAGCGCGAGCCCACACGCTATCGCCGCCGCCCACCACCACAGTCGGTAGCGGCCGTCGTCAAAGCGCACGTCAAGGTGACCGCCGCCAGCCGGAACCGTGAACGCCTGCCTGCCCATCGCGTCGGGCACGCTGGCGAGTTCTTCGTTGCCTAGTTTTGCCTGCCACGCGTGATCTGCGGGTACAGCGAGGATGAGCGTGCCTGCGTCCTCCGCACCGAGGTCCGCGGTGCTCGCCGAGAAGTTCGTTGCCACCAATACCGAGGAGTGGGCGGTCGCTATCCACGCACGGCTCACAGGTTCGCCATTGCGCGTCACCGCGTAGGCGGTGCCGAGGTCACTCGCGCCCATGAGGTCAAGTGTGTCCACTTGGGACAGCCCGGCGAGCGCGCGAGGCGAGCCCGGTGTGGCGACGATGACACCGATTCCCCACGCCGCGAGGTCGTCGTCGGCGCCAACGCCGGCTCCCACAAGGGTTGCGACGGCCTGCGCCAGATCTGCTGGCGACGGCACGTCCGTGCGGCCGGGGCGCGCGAGGGCAGCGCCGTCAGCGCCAAACGCCGCAGTTCCCGTCACCGTCACGGCGCCGTCAGCATTCTCAACCGAGTACGAAACGCCGCCGTCCGTATCGGTGAGGAGCAGCACGCGCTCAGAGCCGGGCGGCAACTGCTCCAGTGCCGCAACGAGCGGCAGCACGTCCACGTTGGCCGCGGCGACGTCGCCCGCCGCGGGACGAGCGGGCCACGCCCAGGCAGCGGCGGAACCGAGAACGGCACATGCGGCCGCGCTCACCACGATCACGGCTGCCACCCTGCGCACATGGATGGCGCCGCCCGAGTGCCACGCGCCGCGCGACGCTGCGGTAGCCGCTGCGAGCGCGCCAAGGAGCGCCAACGACATTCCCGGCCCGCTCCAGCCATTGGCTGCAGCTGAGCCAGCGCCATCGGGCCATGCGACCACCGTGCGTTGCGCAGCGAAAGCGGTGGCGAGGCCGAGCGCTGCCACGAGCCACCCCACGCGCACCGCACCGGGCGCCCGTCCGCTCAGCAGCGCCAAGAATGCGGCAATTATGACTGTGAGCGCGATAGCCGCGACCACACCGGCGGACGCGTACCACTCGCTGCCCCCCGGGCTCGTGTCGAGCGTCAGCAACGTGTGCAGCGGAGTGTCCACCGTACTTGCGGCGGAAGGTCCGGCATCGCGCGAAAGTATGGCGAACGCGTTGTGCAGCGATTGCGCCCGCAGGGCGGCTTGCACTCCCGGGCCAGCCACCGCGAGAGCGGGCACGGCGATGAGCACCACTCGCAGCCAACGGCGCTTGGCAAGCACAGCCACCACGGCCAACGCCACGAGCCACGGCAACAGCAGCACGGGCGCCACGGCAACGCAGAAGGCGAGTGCGAGTGAGGCCGCCGCCGCAGCGGAGGGTGACGCGATGCGCCGCGCGGTGTATTCGTCGCCGTGAGCGAGCGCCTCGCCCCTGTGCCATCCCAGCGCGCGGGCAACCCCCACGGCCACAAGCGGAAGCGCGAGGTGCGCGAGCACAGCTCCCAGGCGCCCCTGAGCGATCGACACTAAGAAGGGAGGCCATGCCGCATACGCGAGCGCGGCCACGGCGCGCACGGACACGGCGCGCGTGGCGGCACCAGCGGCCCACCACGCGGTCAGCGCCGCGACCACGGGCGCGAAGGTGAGAAGCAGGCCTAGCCAGAGGCGCAGCCCACCAGGGAGTGCGGCAAAAGGCACGAGCGCCGCCGCGAAGCCACCATCAAGCGAAGGCGTGCCGTAGCCAACGTCTGACCATCCGCTCCACGAGCGCTGCCAAAGATCGTGCCAACCCACGTCTGTCACCCCGAGCGCGGAACCAACGAGCATGCGTCCCGCGAGCAGATCGGAGAACCAGCCACCAAACACCGCGGTGGCTAGCCCGGCCGCAGTCACCACCACTACGGCGAGCATCCAGCGCCTGCGCGAGGCCGCTGCAGCGAGCTCGGCGCGGATCATGCCGGTTGGGGTTACGGCGATGCGCCAGCGATCGTGTTTGCGCAAGTACCGCGCGCGCACATAGTTGACAACCGTGCCGGGACTCGCAAGCAGCGCGCTCACGGCTCGCGCGCTGACGGTCGCGTGGCGGCGCGCTCGGCGGCGCGACCACGGCAGCGAGCTCAGCCTGCCAAGCAAGCGCCAAGGCACACCCAGATCCGTCCACGCCATGCGCGGCTCGTTCTGTGCCACGCGCATCAAAGCGCGGACCACTGAGGAGGCGAAGGACCACAACACCAGGAGCGGCACCAAGAGCAGTGGCGCCCACACGGCGGCGTGATACCACTCCCCTGTGCGCCGCATGGCGTACGAGGCGTGGCTGCCGCGCGTTGCCGTCTCCGGGTCCCGCTTGCCATGCAGATTGAGCTGCGCGTGACGAATCAGGGCGCCCGGCACTACGACAACGTCGTACCCCGCACGCCACGCGCGCCGGCAGAAGTCGGCGCTGCCGCCAAAGCCGCGATACGCGGCGTCGAGCCCGCCCAGCTTGGTCCAGACGTCGCGGGAGACCAAGGCTCCGGCCAGCGACACAGCGAGAACATCGTCCCGGTAGTCGTATTGCCCCTGATTGATATCGAGATCGTCAACGAGGTCAACGCGCCTCGCGCCCATGCGGGACACCGTGGAGCCAAGGCTGACGAGCCGCGAGGTGTCTCGCCACCGCACTTGGGCGGCGCCTACAACCGCAGCGCGCGAGCGCTTGCGCGCCGTGGCCGCGAGGCGACTGAGGACATCGGGAAGTGCCGCGCTGTCATCGTGCAGGAGCCACAAATACTCGGCGTCGTGCGACGGGACGGCGTCAAGCACCGCGGCAACTGCTTCGCTGTACGTGGCCGACTCGGAAACTGCCGTGACGCGAACGTCGAGTCCGGGCGGCGCGGCAACAGGCACCTCGCCTATGGTGACGAGATGCACGGAATCGGGCGCAAATGACTGCTTGACGATGGAGTCAAACACAGCGCCGAGGTGGCGTGACCTGCCATCGGTGACCACGATGGCGCGCACAAATAGGCGTGCGGAACTCATCGCACGCTCACGCAGCCTGCGGAGTTAGACAGCGCGACGCTTGAGCTTGCGCCGCTCACGCTCGGACAGACCACCCCAGATGCCGAACCTCTCATCATTGGCGAGCGCGTAATCGAGGCACTCGGAGCGCACGTCACACGACGAACACACCTTCTTGGCCTCACGCGTTGATCCTCCCTTTTCGGGGAAGAACGCCTCAGGGTCTGTCTGAGCGCACAAAGCGCGCTCTTGCCACGCCAGCGGGCCGTCGTCGACCGCGCTGAAAATGTCTGTAACCGACGCCAGTGTCGGTGCAGGCGTGCGTGCGTCCGAAGGTACTGACCCCTCGTAGATATTCCACATAGGCCCTCCCTTGATCGCTGGCGGGTGAACCCGCCTACGGGAATTACACCGTTGTAATCTCTCCGCGTCAAGTCGAGACTAGCGGATGCCACGAAGAAATCCCGTACCCCAGCTCATGTGCATAGTGGCAAGCACTCCGGGCAACCGCACCCAACTGCGCAGTGGGAGTTCGCGTAGGTGCGTGAGGCTAGCGAACAAAACCCCTGCCAGATAGGCGAATGGGGCAAGAAATCCCAGCGCCAGCCAGTCCAGCGTGGTGACGAGCCCCAGTAGCCCGATCGCCGTACCCGCAGCCACAAATACCACCGCAACGGGCGCCGCGAGATATCTCACAGAACGAGAATCCGGGTGCACGTGCACCACTTCACGCCGCCAGCGGCCGGATTCGTAGAACTGCCTCGCGAGCGCTCGCCACGAACGTCGGGGCTCGTACGGCACCCGCATGGTTGGCACAAAATAGACCTCAAAGCCCGCGTGACGCAGGCGATAGTTGAGCTCCCAATCCTGCGCCCTGATGAAATGCTCGTCGAAGCCGCCAACGGCCTGCAGCGCCTCGCGGCGAAACGCCCCTAAGTACACGGAATCTGCCGGGCCGGCCTCGCCCCCAACTCGGTGCCCCGCACCGCCAATGCCCCACCGCGAGGCCATCGCCACGGCAATCGCCTTGCCCAACACAGAGTGAGACGTGGGCACCATCCTGCCCCCAACGTTGGCCGCGCCCGGGCGCTCAAGTGCCGCCACAGCGTCGGCCACATATCCCTTGGGAAGCGGCGCGTGGCCGTCTGTGCGCACAACTACGGGGTGGTGAGAGGTGGCAATGGCGAGATTAAGGCCCGACGGCGTGGCACCAGTTGGGTTGGAAACCAACACCACGCGGGGGTCGGCAGCGATCGACTCGGCTATCGCGTCGGTGCCGTCGGTGGAGGGGCCGAGCGCAATGACGAGCTCAAGGGGCCCGGGATAGCCGTTGTCAAGAACGGCAGCGCATGCCGCTGCGAGGTGCACTTCCTCATTGAGGACCGGCATCACCACGCTCACCGGCACGGCGGTCCCCGCGTCAAGTGGGGGGATGGCATTGCTCACGCGTCGAGGGTAGCCCGCCTGGGGGGCGCGGCACGCCTGCGCTCGGGGCGCGGCGGCAATGCTTACACTCGTGTGCCATGAGCGCCGAGCACCAGCCCACGCCCCCAGGCGTGCCTGCTCACGCGCATCGGCGCAGCCCGTCGCGCATCTATACGTGGCTCATAAGCGGTGTTGCCGCGGTAGCGGGCTTTGGACTGGTTTACGCCAATACGGTGATCGGCCAGGTGGACGACGCCCTCACTACCTCGGACAACTGGGGCCTCGTGAGCAACCCGCCTACGCCCACCGGGTCCAACGCGCCCACGGGGTCTCCTGACCCTGCGGATGCGAACGCCGGCAATGCCCTCAACATCCTGCTCATGGGATCAGACGCTCGCGATGGCAAGAACGGCAAGATTGGCGGAAAAGTTGCCGAGGGCATGCGCAACGACACCACGCTCATCATGCACATCTCCGCGGATCGCAGCCGCGTTGATCTCGTTTCCATTCCTCGCGACGCGACCGTCAAGACGCCAACGTGCAAGTACTTTGACGGCACCACCATCAAGGGGTCCACGGGCGACTTCAATGTGGCGTTTTCCAACGGCGGACGCCACGGAGACCCTGCGGAGGCTGCCGCCTGCGCCATCAACTCGGTGCAGAACCTTACGGGGCTCAAGATCGACCACTGGGCGGTTGTTGACTTCACGGGGTTTGAGGACATGATCAACGCCGTTGGCGGCGTACCCATGTGCGTGCCGGAACGGATCGTGTCCAAGAAGGCCAAGCTCGATCTCGACGCGGGCCCCCATGTGCTCAACGGCAAGGAGGCACTGGGTCTTGCGCGCATGCGCACGGCCGAGGTGGGCAACGTATCCGGCTCGGACCTG
Source organism: uncultured Demequinaceae bacterium (assembly GCA_964392875.1). GTDB lineage: Bacteria > Actinomycetota > Actinomycetes > Actinomycetales > Demequinaceae > Demequina. Next base: position 16,436 of record CAYMRO010000005.1, on the reverse strand, counting down.
CAGCGCATTGCGCGCACGCACCAGTTGCTGAGGCAATTGAGCCGCGTCATCTTGTCCAAGAATCTGCTGACCGACGCTGGCGAGCTCACTCAGTTCCTCAAGGCCACCGCTTCTTCGCTCACCATGGACACCGGGCTTGGCAGCACCAAGTACATGCTGGGCCTCGCCTTCAGCCTGCGGAACATTGACCCCGCCGCCATCAGGTTCTACACCGTGCCGTGGAAATTAACCGACGACTACCTCGACGTCATCATCCTCAAGAGTGCCAAGACCATGTGGGCGGAACTGCAAGCGGACCAGCCGCTTACCAAGGTGGGCAACGACAGCGCCGGGAAGGCGTGGGACAACGTCATTGACAAGTCACCGGCGCCCCTGCCAACATCCTCCGATGTAACCGAGTCGCTACTTAGCGAATGCGATATCTGACGGGGCGGGAACCTCGCGCCAATCGCGTGCGTTGTGGCGTATGAGTACTCGTATCTACTTTGCGCGCCCGTGCGCCACTCAGGAGGCCCCGTGAGCAGGACCAACCGAGCCGCGCAGCGCGCCCGGCATGGCTCCCGTGGCCCCGGCAACCGCGCGATGCGCTGGATCGCGGCGGGAACCGCAGCGGTGCTCGGCTTTGGGTTGGTCTTTGGCACCACTCAATGGGAGTTGCTCCAACACTCCACGACCAAGGTAAGCATCGAAGGCCTCGTTGGTGACGTGGCGCCCGATCCCACCGAGAGCGCCGCGCCCACCGCAACGGCGGAAGGCCCCCCCGGCGACTTGGAGGCGGGCAACGACATCAACTTCTTGCTCATTGGCTCGGACTCACGCTCTGGCACGAACGGCAAGATCGGCGGCAAGGTCGCCGGTGGCATGCGCTCTGACACCACGATGATCATGCACGTCTCCGGCGACCGCTCACGGATTGACTTCCTCTCCATTCCGCGCGACATGCGCGTACGCGTGAGTGACTGCAAGATGTTTGACGGGCACATCAAGAAAGGGTGGACCGGCAAGTTCAACATTGCATTCTCCAATGGGGGAATGAATGGCAACGAGGCGGAGGCCGCCGCGTGCACCATGAAGACCTTGCAGGACCTCACGCACATCAAGTTCGATCACTACGCCGTGGTGGACTTTGCCGGGTTTGAAAAGATGATCAACGCCGTGCATGGCGTCCCAATGTGCATCCCCAAGAAGATCGACGACCGCCGCTCAAAGCTGCACATCAAGGCTGGCCCACAGGTGTTGAGCGGCAAGACCGCACTCGCGTATGCGCGCGTTCGTCACATCGGTGATGGCACCGACCTCCAGCGCATCGAACGCCAGCAGCAACTGGTTCACAACCTTTCCAAGAAGGTGTTGGGCATGAATGTGCTGACGAGCGTGCCGCAACTCACCTTGTTGCTGAAATCCGCGGGCCAGTCGATGACGATGGATCCGGACCTTGGCTCGATCACCTATCTCCTTGGCCTCGCGTATTCCTTGCGGAACATCGACCAAGACAACATCAACTTCATGACGGTGCCGTGGATGTACGCGGGTGACAAGTCCGGTGACGTGTTGGCCAAGCCCGAGGCGAAGGCTGTCTACAAGCGCATCAAGAATGACATCCCCATGGATGGCGGCAAGACCACCTCGGTGGGAGACACAACGCCCGATGCCACGACTAGCACTTCTCCCTCGGCAGAGCCAGAGCGCCAAACCGAGGACGAACTGCTCGCTGCCTGCAGCAAGTAGGGCTGCGGCTCGCGCGGCTTTAAGTTCCGCGCGGTCTTAGATTTCTCGCAGCGCCTCGCCCTTTTGGGTGGCGATTGCGCGGAGCTCGTCTTGGAACGCGAGCATTTGCTGACTCAGGTCTGCATTTGCCACGCCGAGCATTCGCACCGCGAGCAGCCCCGCATTACGCGCGCCACCAATCGAGACCGTGGCTACAGGCACTCCCGCCGGCATCTGCACTATCGACAGCAGTGAATCCATGCCGTCAAGGTGCTTGAGCGGAACGGGCACGCCAATTACTGGAAGCGGCGTCACGGAGGCGAGCATCCCTGGCAGGTGAGCGGCTCCGCCAGCACCGGCGATGATGACCTTGAGGCCCCGCTCGTGAGCAGAGCGGCCGTAGGCAATCATTGCCTCCGGCATGCGGTGCGCGGAGACCACGTCCTTCTCAAAGGGCACGCCAAACTCCGCGAGCACTTCCGCAGCCGCGCTCATCACGGGCCAATCGGAGTCCGAGCCCATGACGATGCCCACATCAGTCACTACACATCTCCAGTGTTAGTCAGGTCCCTCACGATATCGGCAGTCTCACGCGCGCGGCTGAGCGCAGATTCCAAATCCGCCCCTCTCACGTTGACATGCCCCACCTTGCGCCCGGGACGCACATCCTTGCCATAGAGGTGAATCTTGACGTCCGCGTGGGGGACTTCAGCGAGCGCGCCTGTCAGTTCTGTGCGCTCCCCACCCAGCACATTGACCATGACCGTCCAGGGAGCGGTGACCGCCGTGGCCCCCAGCGGCACGTTGAGTACGGCACGCAAATGCTGCTCAAATTGACTCGTGACGGCTCCGTCCATGGACCAGTGGCCGGAGTTGTGGGGACGCATCGCGAGCTCGTTGATCACCACCGCGTCCCCTACCTGGAACAGCTCAACCGCGAGCATGCCCACCACATCAAGTTGCGTGGCGATCGTTACCGCGAGGGCAGTTGCTTGCTCTGACAGCTGGACAGACAGCTCCGGCGCTGGCGCAATGACCTCGGCGCACACACCGTCCCGCTGCAGGGAGTCCACCACCGCATACGCCACCACCTCGCCGGAGGGGCGGCGCGCCACCTGTGCGGAGAGCTCCCGCGTGAACGGGACCTTCTCCTCGATCAGCAATGGCGGGCCGCCGGCAGCGGCCGCCGCGAGCCAGTCGTCGGCTTCCGCCGCCGAGCGGATGATGCGCACGCCCTTGCCGTCGTACCCGCCTTGTGCGGTCTTGAGCACGGCCACGCCCCCGTGCGCGTGGAGAAACTCCTCGATCACCTCATGCGAAGCGGCGGGCGCCCACGCGGGATTCGGGAGCCCCAATCGGTCCATCGCGGTGCGCATCACAATCTTGTCTTGGGCGTGCGCGAGAGCAGCCGCTGAGGGCAGCGCCGGCACGCCACGCGCCGCAGCCGCCGCAAAGACCTCCGCTGGGATGTGTTCGTGCTCCCACGTCACCGCATCCGCTCCCTCGAGCAGGCGAGATACAGCGTCAGCATCGGACGGCATCCCCACAACCGCCTCGTGTGCGCTGGCCGCTGCCGCAGCATCGGCAGACTCGACGAGAACTCTCAAGGTGACACCAAGTTCGGTGGCGGGACCAGCCATCATGCGTGCCAGTTGGCCGCCGCCGATCACGGCGACTATGGGGGCGGTCATGGCATAAACCTACCGGCGTATACGCTTGCCCGATGCTCGCTTGGCTCCGTTCCCACGCGGCCGAACTCGGCCGGTTTGGCGTGGTTGGCATTGCGGGAGTGGTACTCAACCTGGCCGTTTTCAACTGGTTGCGACTTGGTCCCCTGAGTGAAGATTCCACGTTCCTTGGTCAAGAGGATCGCGTGGTCACCGCCAAGGTCATCGCGACCGTGGTTTCGGTGGTCTTCGCCTGGGCTGCGCACCGCTGGTGGACCTTCCGCGGCCAGCGCACTCACCGTCCCCTTCGCGAGTTCGTCATCTTTGGGCTGGTCAACCTCGTGGCGATCGTGGCGGAAGCGGGAGTGCTCGCCCTCAGCCACTATGTGCTGGCCTTCACGAGCCTTGCGGCGGACAACGTGGCGTCCATCCTTGGCATAGGCGTGGGCACGGTCATGCGCTACGTGGGCTACAAGGTGCTCGTGTTTGCCCAGGAACCCCCACCCGCGCTAGTGGAACTCGGCGCGGATGGAGCGGCGCCTAACGTCGGCGACGACGCGGGCTAACAACCTTCCCGTGAGGGATGACGGTGTCGAGGTCCACCATGTGCGGCACGCCCTGCAAGAACACTGCGAACACCGCAGGGACTCGCTGAGCGAGTTCCAACCGCCCGCCGTCCGCCGTCACTAGATCCCGCGCGAGCGCCAGCCCCAGCCCCGTGCCGCGTCCGCCGGTTACCTCACGCTCAAAGATGTGCGCCGCGATGTCGTCAGGCACTCCCTTGCCGGTGTCGCGCACTTCCACGACGATGGCCTGGCTGCCGTTGGACTCGCGCGCGGAGACGGACGTGGTGCCCGCGCCGTGCCGCAGCGAATTTTCCACGAGCGTGGCGATCACTTGCGCGAGTCCACCGGGGCTCGCGAACACAAGCGCCTGTGTTGGCTCAATCGTGAGCCGCCGCCCGGCGCTCTCAAAGGTTGGCGTCCACTCCACACGCTGCTGCTCAAAGATGTCTTCCAACTCAACGAGTTCGGTGTCCGCGCCGCTCGCCGTGCGGGAACGCCCAAGAAGGTCGTGGACCACTCCAACGAGCCGCTCCACTTGCTCGAGCGCCTTTTCCGCCTCTTCCTGCACCTCCGGCTGGGTGGAGGTGGCGGCTATCTCCTCAAGTCTCATGGACAGAGCGGTGAGGGGAGTACGCAACTGATGGGAAGCGTCGGACGCAAATTGGCGCTCCCCTGCAAGGCGCGCCGCCATGCGGTCTGAACTGCGTGCCAACTCGTCGGCTACGAGGTCAATCTCTTCGATCCCCGTGCTTTCGAGGCGGGGACGCACTTGGCCCGAGCCAATCTGCTCCGCGCTCGCGGCAAGGTAGACGAGCGGCCGCGACAAGCGGTTCGCCTGCCAGATGGCCATGGCGATTCCCGCCAGCACCGCAATGGTGCCAACGGCAAGCACCAGCCCAACCGCGCGTGCGGCCTCCCAGAAGACGTCCCACCAGGACTCATACATGAGGACCACGATCCCCGACTCCGTGACCTCGCTCGCCGAGTAAGCAGGTGAAGGCTCCGCGCCTGCCTGCACCACGGTGCCGTCGGGGAGGGTGACAGAAATGAATACGGGAGCCCCCGTGGCGTCGGAGACGTATGACTCGATGTTCGCTGTGGTGATGGCCTCGCCCGCGGTGTATCGCACCTCGAGCGCGCGGGCCGCCGTTGCGGTGCGAGCCTCAAGGTCACGCAGGGCATCGTCGCGCACCAGTTGCGCGGCGGCGATGGCGAGCGGGATGCCAAGGAACACCACGGCAACCGCGAGCGCCGAGATGGTCGCGGTGAGGACGCGACGGCGCAAGGTCAGTCGTCGTTCTCGAAGCGGAAGCCCATCCCGCGCACCGTGGTGACAAAGCGCGGCTGCGCGGCGTCGTCGCCCAACTTACGGCGCAGCCACGAGACGTGCATGTCAAGGGTCTTGGACGGTGAGCCGGGCGCGGCGGACCACACCTCGTGCATGAGCTGCTCTCGCGACACAACGGAGCCTGCGTTCGCCACCAGCACGTGGAGCAGGTCAAATTCCTTGCCGCTCAACTGCAGTTCCTTGCCGTCCACGAACGCCCGGTGAGCCGCCACGTCAACCCGGACGGAACCCACCTCCACGTCGCCTTGGGCGTCGCCGCCCGTGCGCCGCCGCAACAGGGCGCGCACTCGGGCAAGCAACTCTGCCAGGCGGAACGGCTTGGTGACGTAATCGTCGGCGCCGGCATCGAGGCCAACAACGAGGTCCACCTCGTCCGCGCGCGCCGTCAGCATGAGAATGGGCACCAAGAGCCCCTTGTCTCGCACGCGGCGCGCAACATCCACGCCGTCGATGTCCGGGAGCCCAAGGTCGAGAATGAGCAAATCGGCACTATCCGCGGCCTCAACGCCACCGCGACCGGTGCCGTGCCACTCAACGTCGTACCCCTCCCTGGCCAAAGCCCGGGTCAAGGGTTCTGAAATGGTCGGGTCATCTTCGACCAAGACAATTTTAGTCATGGGGCCACAATACTCGGGCGGCCTGACTTTGCCAGCCCTACGCGAGGCGCACCTTTTGTCCGGTGCCAGCCACAGCGTCGGGCCCCGGTATTCTTGGCGAGTGTGAGCGATGCCCCAGCGCCAGTGGCTACTCCCCCGGCCACGCGCAAGGCCAAAGCCGCCACTCGGCACCGCTGGATTGCCGGCCTTCCTGAGCGGATCGTGCACGTCACGGTTGCCTTGGCGCTGGCCTCCGGCATCACCGTGAGCCTTGGGCAGTTCCGGCCCTGGACAACGCTGCCACTCGCCGCACTTTTGCTCGCGGGCACGTGGCGGGCATTCCGACCGCGCGTCACCGCGCGTGATGTGCAAGGCGCCAAGTGGGCGCTTGGTGCGGCCGCGGGGTGGATGCTCCTCAACTGGGTGCTCACCTCGGAGTTCCTCATTGTTGTGCGCGACCCCGGCTTCCTCACGCTGTCAGGCGTGTGGCTCACCAACCATCCCTCCACGGACATTCCCCTGCTGGGGGCGGATCAAGCCGCCGCGCTGCACAACAATCTGCTGGCCGACGCATCACAGGCCTGGAACATCCACGGCGACTTTGTGCAGCCGCAAGGCGCCAAGATGCTGCCCGCGACCATTGCGCTAGGCGGTTGGATCGCGGGCACGTGGGGCGTGTTGGGCGCGAACATCGTCATCGGTGCGGTGGGTTTGCTCGCGATCTACGTGCTGGGCCGGAAGTTCCTGGGCCCGCGCGTTGCCCTGGCCCCCATGGCCGCGGTTGGGCTCACGGTTGCGCACATCGCGCTGTCCCGCTCCGCCTACTCGGAACCGCTCACGGCGCTACTTGTGATCGCCGGAGTCGCGTGGGTGTGGCGCGGGCTCAAGGAGCAGTCGCTCCTCCTGGTTGCGGCCGGCGGCGTCGCCATTGGCGCCACAGCTCTGGTGCGCATCGATGGCGCCATTTTTGCCGCCGGCGCCTTGGTTGGGATTGTGGTCGCCTTGGCGCTGTCCGACGCTCCCCGGGCTTGGCGCCTAGCCACCGGTGTGGCGGCGGTATGCCTGCAAGCCGCGACCGTGGCGTTTGGTTACTGGTCGCTATGGCGTTGGAGTTACGAATATGCCGCGCGGCTCGAAGATCAGATGCACTCGCTCACCAAGGCTTATGTGGTGGTGGCCGGTCTGCTGATTGTGTGGGTGGCCTCGTGGATCTCGCCGTTGCGAGGCGACCGCCTCTTGGCGTCTCCCTTGCGCGCCTTGGGCGAACTCGGTGCGCGAGTGCTCGCCGGGGCGGTGATGCTACTCATGCTCGTGCTCGCCTCGCGGCCGCTGTGGACCACGGTGCATCGCGGCACTACGGATCCCGTGGACATCTTCACCAACACCGTGGTGGAGTCCTTCCAACGCTCGCAAGGGCTGCCCATTGACCCCACCCGCACGTATGCGGAGAGCACGGTCTCGTGGGTGGCCTACTACCTCACGTGGCCCATCGTGCTGCTGGCAATTCTTGGCCTTGGCATCGCCACGTATCGCGCAGCACGGGGCCGCGGCGGCTGGGCCGTGTTCCTTGGGGCCACCCTCGCGCCGTCGCTCCTTTACTTCTGGAAGCCGGAGATTGTGCCAGACCAGATCTGGGCCATCCGCCGCTTTGAGGCGATGACTATTCCTGCCTTCGCGCTCGCGGCCACCCTTGCCGCCGTGTGGCTCGCCAAGCGCTTTGCCAATCCACATCGCAGGCGCGTGGCCACCACGTGGGCCGTGTGTCTCACCGCCCTGTTACCCATCACCACGTGGATCATGCTGACCCCGGGATTGAACCCGCCGGTGCGCGGTGCCACGCCGCTCGTGGTGCGCGAGATGGGCGGCTCGCTCACGCAACTGCAGCAGCTGTGCGCGCTCGCACCCGGCCATCCCATAGTGCTCGCGAGCACGTCTTCACACTTTGGCTCCCTGCGCGTGATGTGCGACGAGCCCGTGGTGTTGGCCCTCACCGCTCCTTCCGCGGAAGCACTGGCGCAGATGACGGACATTTTTGGCGCGGAACCCGTAGTGCTCACGCGCGACACCACGTGGTTCACGTGGTCTGAGGACCCACAGGTGCTGGTCTCCTCCACTGTTAAGCAGGCCGGCTACCAACTTGGCGGCATCCCCAGAACCTACATAGCTCGCGATTACGAGTGGTACGCGGGGTTCGTCAACGATGACGGCACGCTCACTCCGCTGGCTCCTTAGGTGCTGGCCCTCCGGCGCTATCCACAGGCTCCATGCAGCATGTTCGCGCGGCGACCATGCTTGGCGCATGCGCATCACGGTCGAGGAGCTCGAACTTGACGTAGAGCCCGGCGTCACGGTCCGCGATCTGGTGCAGTTCGCGAGCGCGAGGGGCACGGAACTTCCCGAGCGCCCGTGGTGCGGCCCCGTCCGGTTGCTGCCAGACCATGCGGTTGGCTTGCCGCCGCTGGTTCCCTTTGCACGGCTCGGCTCCGTTCCCGGGCCCGATGCTAGGCCAGAGCCTGGCGTTCACCTCGCCGTGGTGGGGGGTCCGGATGCCGGAGCGGTGGCAACCCTTGCCGAGGGCCTCACGATAGGGCGCGGCGCGCAGGCACAGTTGCGACTTGGCGACCCAACTGTGAGTGAGGTGCATGCGCGGGTGGCTCGTGGGCGGATAGCGGACCTTGGCTCGCGCAATGGGCTCACGGTGCGCGGCAGGCGCGTGATGGGCCGGGCGCGGCTGCGCGGCGGAGATGTGTTGCGGTTGGGTGACAGCGTTCTCACGGTGCGGGACCCTTTTGACGCCGATGAGACGGAGTCGCCACGGCGTTCTGGGGTGTGGTCCCTTGCCTCTGGGGGCGCCGCCTCGGTCTCGATGGTGGTGTTTGCCATTGCCACGGGGCACTGGGTGTTGGCCGTCGCCGCTCTCGCGGTGCCGCTCGCAATGGGCGCCGCGTCGCTCGTGCGATCTCGCCGCCCTGCTCCGGTACCGGCGTTCGACGTCACCGGCACGCTGGGCGTCTCCCCGCTGCCCGCGGGGGCCGTGGCCGTGAGAGGGCCGCGCGGCCTGCTGCGCGCGGTGACGCTCGTGACGGGCCGTCCCCCAGCGCAGGCACGGCATTGGGAACCCTGGATGGAGTTGCTGCCACCCGCGACCCACGCCGTGACGTGGCTAGAGGCCAGCGAGGAACCCCCGTCTTGGGTCCAGGTGCTCGTAGAGGCGGTGGGCGCCGACGTCACCGTGACGGCACAGGGGACTTCCACCGTCTCGCCGTTGCCGCTCGTGAGCGAAGCAAACGCCGAGGCCACGGCCAGGCGCCTCGCGGCGCGCGCAGACGCGTCCGCGCTGCCGCCGCGCGTCACATGGGGACAGTTGCCTTCAGCTGCTGGGGAGTTGGTGGTGAGGCTGGGCATGGGCGCGAATGGCCCGGTGGCCCTAGACCTCGTTGCCGACGGCCCGCACATACTGGTCGCGGGCACCACGGGCTCCGGGAAGTCGGAGGCGCTGCGGACCATCATCGGGTCGCTCGCGCATGATCACTCCCCGGAGGAGGTCACGTTCGCGCTCATCGACTTCAAGGGCGGGGCGGGCCTGGGAGCGTGCGCGAGCCTGCCTCACGTGGGGTCTGTGCTCACGGACCTGGAACCGCACCTCGCGCGCCGCTGCCTGCTCGCGCTCGCGGCGGAGCTTGCCGATCGCAAACGCGCAGCGGCGGCCGCTGGTGCCAGCGCGTTCGATGAATGGCGTCATGGGCGCCCTCCCCAGCTGGTGGTGGTGATCGACGAGTTCCAGGAGATTGCCGCGGCTGATCGCGACTTCCTTCCGCAGCTGGCGCGGCTCGCGGCCCAAGGACGGTCCCTTGGCATTCACCTGGTACTCGCCACCCAGCGCCCTGCCGGCGCGGTGGGCGCGGAGATCCGCGCCAACATCTCGGCCACGCTTGCGCTGCGCACGGCCTCGGAAAGCGAGTCGCGAGACGTCTTGGGCAGTGCCGACGCCGCACTCATCCCGGCGGATGTGCCCGGCCGCGCTGTGCTCATGCGCGGCGGTGCGATGGAGGCGGTGCAGGTTGCCATGCCACTTGCTGATCCACCTGCTGCCATTCGAGTGGTGGGTGAGGCTGGCACCGCGGGTCGCGGACTGCTCGAAGCAGCGTGCGCGCGCCACTCCGGCCGGACGACCCCGTTGTGGCTCGCCCCTCTACCGGCGGTGGTGGGAGCGGCGAGGGGTGCGCCCGGATTGGCTACCCTGGGCGTCGCGGATCTGCCTGCCGCACGCCAGCGGGCACCGCTGACATGGGATCCATCGGCCGGGCCGCTCGTGGTGGCGGGTCCGCCGCGATCCGGTCGCACCTCGGTACTCACCGCGATTGGCGCCCAAGCCGAGGCTGCTGGCCTGGACGCCGTGCTCGTGCCTCCCTCCCCACGGCTCGCAGTGCGCACATTGGCACTCGCGCTCGAAGGACGCTGCTCGCTGCTACTGATCGACGACGCGGCGCGTCTGCTCAGCGGCGAACCCGACGTGGCCGACCTGCTCACCGTAGCCATGCAGCGACTCGCGGTGGCCATGGTGGTGCCGGGCTCCTGGGGAACCCACCGGGTCACCACGGGAGCTGGCGTGCGGCTGGTGTTCACGGGACTGGGCGCAGACCTTGACGCCGCGTGGGACGTGCCGCGCGAACTGCGCGGACTTCCTCCCCAGCCGGGACGCGTGCGGGCTCAATCCGCCGAGGGTTGGCATGAAGCGCAACTGGCCGTGCCTGACAATTGGGAGCCCGTGCCACTTGTGCGCGAACTGCCCATTGAATGCCCGCCGCTACCAGCATCGGCCCTGGGCATTGGGGGCGACATGGCAGAGCCGGTGTTGCTCCAGCCGTTGCCCGCGGCCGTCGTTGGTCCGCCCGGCACGGAGCGCGACATGGTGGCCAAGCGGGTCGCTATGGCAACGGGCATCCCGCCCCTCGTCGCCGATTCTCCGTTCACTCTGGGTGCACCAGGGCTACCAACGCCACGGATCGTCATTGTGGTGCGGCCCACGGCTCGCTCGGTGCGGGAATGCATGGCCAATGCGCCAGCCGGCCTTGTAGACCCTCATCCGCTGCCGCTGCGCGCGGTCGCGATCATCGACGGCGTGGCGCAGGCGGTGCAAGTGGCGCCGCACGCGGGCGGCGCCTAGCCTCGCGGAAGTCCCTACGCCGGGGCGTTTGCCACAGACCGCTCTCGCCAAATGCGCACTATCGCGCAATTTGTCAGGCCCGACAAGGCGATTCCGACTATGGCGCTCAACAAGGCGAGGGCCTCTACGTTGGCACTCGACACAGCCGCGAATGCGGCCCGTGCCCCAGCGAGGACGCACAATGCAGCTCCCAATTCCAAAAGGCTTGACCACGTTGCCTTCAAACCAACGGTGGCATCCTCGTCACCCGGAGCCAACCCCGTGCATTCAGAGTCGTGTGATTTCGTGTCCGTCTCCGTCCCGCACAATGTGTTCGCCAGGGTACGGGAGCCAGATTGCAATGCCGGTATCCCAAACGACTACCTCAAGCGCACCCAAGTCCGCCAACGGCACGTCAAGATAGATCGTCTCACCGAGTTCCAACTCAAAGTCGTTGCCAATCGGCTCGAATGAAACTTTTGTCCGCCTGCGCTGCGACTCGATTTTCACAGTTGCTCGTTGGGTTCTGTTGCTCATGCCGCGCCTCCCCATTCTTCGACGATAACATCGAGCAATTTGACGCGGTCCCGTCGCTGCTTCCACGCCCCGAGCCTACTGAGACACGCGAATTCGATATCGCGCGAACCGTCACCACCACCTAACCGGGAGACGGACACTCGTCACCTGAGACGTCGATCGACGTACGTTCGCCGTCCACCCGGAACGGCGCCACGGAGGTCCAGGTGCCCCCGGGGCCGCGAACCACTACGTATCCGTCGTTCCCAAAGTCAGCGAGGAACTCGGCGGTATCAGTGCTGGCGATCGGTTGGGCTAGGTGTTGGAGGATGCTTTGGTCAGCCATCTCCTCGGCGCGAATTGAGACGATGTTGGCCGTTATTTCCGCTGGACACAGGTTCTTGACGGCGACATGTTGTGAGCCGATGGGGTCGCACCCGCTCGCCGCGAGCATCACGAGTGAGATGCCGAGCAGCGCGCGTTGTCCCGCCATCACTCTGCGCTCGAGACCGATTCACCACGCGCAAGCATGAACAGCGCCCCCGCGCCCACAATCGCGAGTACCACCGCAATGACTCCGGCAACCACCGCGTCGGCTCCAATCGCGAAGGCGCCAACAAAGCCTTGAAGCACCTGCCAGGTGATGGAGGGAGAGACGGCCCAGCGTCGGGCATGCCAAAGCCCACGGGCGAGAAAACCGAGCCCCACTGCCGCGAGCGCGGCGAGCGCCGCGAGACCCAGCGACAACCCGCGTGACTCGGCGTCGCCCACTATCGCGAACACCGCGTAGAGCACTGCAGCGATGGCAAGAACGGCCGCCTCGAGCCCAACAACCGCAGTCGCGGCAACACGAGGAGCGGTGCGGGGAGCAAAATCGGCGGTCACAGCGTTAACGCTAGCGAAGCAACTTGTGAGACACGACACAGGTGTGGACCCTTGTCACACATTCGTAACCGTGAGAACCTAGATGCAGTGCAATTGCGAGGTCGCGAGGGCAGCCCACTTTTTCCTCTGTGACTGCGCCGTGCCCCGCTCGATCTCCTAAGGAGAACCCATGGATTGGCGCAATCGCGCTGCTTGCCTTGACGTTGACGACCCCGAACTTTTCTTCCCGGTTGGCAACACTGGCCCCGCGCTCGTTCAGATTGAGCGCGCTAAGGCTGTCTGCAACTCGTGTGAAGTTCGCGAGACCTGCCTGCAGTGGGCCATGGAGCACAACCAGGATTCTGGTGTGTGGGGCGGGCTGTCTGAAGACGAGCGCCGCTCCCTTAAGCGCCGCGCAGCTCGCGCTCGCCGCGCTGCCAAGTAGCTCCTAAAGCACTGACGTTCAGCGCTTCTCGCCCACGTGCGCGGTGAGTTCCACAGTGGAACCCTTTTCACCTCCGCTCCAGGCGATCTGACCGCCCAGTTCGTTCTCGACGAGCGTGCGGACAATGCTGGATCCCAGGCCGGACGGTTCGTGGGTTAGCCCCACGCCGTCATCGGCGATGGCTACGCTCACGAGGTCGCCGTCGCGACTCGCGGTGACGGTAATGGTGCCGCGCTCCCTGCCCTCAAACCCGTGCTCAACGGCGTTGGTGATGAGTTCGGTGATGACGAGCGCGAGCGATGACGCGTATTGCGCGGGAACCAGCCCAAAATCTCCCTCACGCACAATTTGCACCTGCACTCCTGGTGACGCGACATCCGCCGCCATGCGCATTGCCCGTGCCGCCAAGTCGTCGAAGTTCACCAGCTCGTCGAGCGTTCCGGAGAGCGTCTCGTGCACCAGTGCGATGGTGGATACGCGCCGCATTGCCTCGGCGAGCGCCTCCTTTGCCTCGGGCGCCTGGACGCGTCGCGACTGCAGTCGCAACAGCGCGGCAACGGTCTGCAAGTTGTTCTTGACGCGGTGGTGAATCTCGCGGATGGTCGCGTCTTTGGTGATGAGTTCGCGTTCGCGGCGGCGCAATTCCGTGACGTCGCGGCACAACAGGAGCGCCCCAACGCGGGAGCCGTGATCGCGCACCGGCAGGGCGCGCAGCGAGAGGCACGCGCCATTGACCTCAAGGTCTGCACGCCATGCGGCACGGCCCATGACCACCATCGCGAGCGTCTCGTTGACGAGGCCCTTGTCCGTGACGAGCTCGTTCGCCACTTGGGGCAGGGACCGGTTCATGAGCGAGCCGTGCACGCCCAGGCGGTGAAAGCATGAGAGCGCATTGGGCGACGCGTACATGACATGCCCTGATGCGTCGAGGCGCAGCACGCCGTCGCCCACGCGGGGGGCACCGCGGCGGGGGCCGGTGACGGACGTGTGCACCGGATACTCGCCGTGCGTCACCATCCGCAAAATGTCGTCGGCCGCACCTTTGTAGTTCAACTCAAGCCTGCTGGACGAGCGCGACACAGCTTGAGACACCTCGCGCGTCAACACCGCGATGGCCTTGCCGTTCATCACCACCGGCAACGTGTCCTCGCGCACCGCGTAGGTATCGTCCCAGCGCGGCTCACGCGAGGCAACAATCCCGCCCTCGTCAAGAGCCCGCTGAATGTGCGCGATGCGGCCGGAAGCTGCCATGGTGCCAACAACGTCGTCCAAGTGAACTGTTGCGCCCGTGGAGGGCCGGCACTGGGCGATGGCCACAAAGCCCTCGTCAACGGCGCGCCACAGAATGAGGTCGGCAAATGACAGGTCGGCGACTATCTGCCAATCGGCCACGAGGGACGCCAGCCACTCGGCTTCCTCATCCGTGAGGGGGCCGTAGCGCTCGGCTGTCTCTCGCAGGGTTGCCACGTACGTAGCCTACGGCGCGGCACGCGGTAACCTGTCGCGGGGAGGTCACGTGGAATTCACCCACCAGCACATGTTCGCCGCCAGCCTGGACCAAGCAGTCCGGATGCTCGCGGACGAGGACTTTGCGCACGAACGCGCACGCGCCACCGGCGCGGACGACGGCGAGGCGTGGGTAGACGGCAGCGCGGACACCGCCTTCACGGTAGCTATTCGGCGCACCGTTCCCGCCACCTCCATTCCCAGCGAGTTCCGCTCCTTTGTGGGTAAAGACCTGCACGTTCGATACACCGAGGTGTGGGAGCCGCCGTCAGGCAACGACCGCATCGGCACCTTTGCCGTTGAAATTGTTGGCGCGCCCGGCCACGTTGGTGGCGCGCTTGGGCTCACTCCGCACGGCGACTCCACGGAGTTCCTGGCAACTGGCGAGGTGAAGGTATCGATTCCACTCTTTGGGTCCATGGTGGAGCGCGCGGTCATGGAAGCGGTGCTCAAGGGCCTCACGATGGAGCTCGCCCTCGCCGACAAGTGGCTCACTCGCTGACGGGGCGCCTCGCGCTCGCGTTCGCGGGCGGGTGCCTTGGAGGAGCGTTGCGCATTGGCGTTGGCCTCCTGTGGCACGACGGCGGCGGTATCCCGTGGCCGCTGCTCGTGATCAATCTGCTCGGCTCGTTCGCCATTGGCATCGTTGGCGTGCTGTGGGGCGGGCATGCCGGCTGGTGGCCGCTGCTTGGGCCCGGACTGCTTGGGGGCTTCACCACCTTTTCTGGGATCGCGGCTATGACGTGGACAACGTCAGCGAGTTTGGGAGCGTCGCTCGCTGTGTTGGGCGTGACGCTCGTGGCCTGCACAGTGGCGGCGCGCGCCGGCGTCCGTATTGGTGAACTGATGCGGCAGGCGTCATGACCACGTGGGCCTACGTTGCGGCCATCGTCGCGTGCGGCGTGGGCGCCGCGAGCCGGTACTGGCTGGGCCTCGCGCGCAAGCCCCACCAGTACCCGTGGCCAACGCTCGCCGCCAACATTGTTGGCTCAGCGGTGCTTGGCGCCGCGGCCGGTGCGGTGAGCGGCGGCGCGCCGGAGTGGGTGCTCGTGGTGCTGGGCGCCGGGCTCGCTGGCGGAATCACCACATTCTCGTCGCTCGCACTTGACGCCGTAACACTGTGGGGAAACGGCCGACGCTGGAGCTCGGTTGGCTATTTGATCGTCACCTTGGCTCTGGGTGTGGGTGCCGCATGGCTCGGCTGGACGCTAGTGGTGTAACGATTCGATAACACCCTCGTAGATCGTGGATTTAGCCGTGCACGAGGGGTGAGGATGGAGGCCGCCCGCCTCGGCGTCGGGCAGCCAACGCGAAGGAGTGTTGAACGGCGTGAGACCGTGGCGAGTGCGGCTAGCTGTGAGGCGCTCGCGCGTCCAGTGGGCATTCCTCGCCGTTGTGCTCGCGGTGTCCACACTGGCCGCCACCTTGCTCGCCACGCTCTACTTACTGTCCGTGGCAACGGAGACGTTCGCCGCGCGCGCGGCCCTCAACGAGGTCGAGGATCAAGACGTCTCCGTCACCTTTCGCATTACCCCGGACGGCTCTCTCGACGCGATCCTGGCGGGCTCCGATGCGGCAGCGGAGCAGATGTTTGGCTCGGTGCCGTACACGCGCATAGTCACCACGGAATCGAAGTGGCTTGCGGTACCGCGCGAGAATCGCCAAATTGCGCTCGCGTACCTGGCGTCCACTGATGCGCTAGCTGATCGTGTCTCCATCGTGTCTGGCAAGGAACCACAGGCACGAGGCGGCGGACCCGTTCAGGTGATCGTCCCACAGCAGTTGCTCGACAATCTCGACATTCAGGTTGGCGCAACTCTCACGATGGCGCCGTTCTCGTCGCGGAACGACAAAGTGGACTACGTCATCGTGGGGACGTACGTTGCCACGGACCTGGACGATCCCGTATGGCTTGGTGACCGATTCCGAGGGACCGGCTACAGCGCCACCACCTTGATTCCGTTCACCGACGGCAGGGGCATCACCGACGGATTTGGCCCGCTGTACACCGTGCAGGCTGACGTGGAGGCGGCGCCGCTCGAGTCGGTTACGGTCACCTACACGCCCGATTTCTC
>CAYMRO010000004.1:0-23660 GCA_964392875.1 uncultured Demequinaceae bacterium | reverse complement strand
TGCCGCTGGGAAGCATGGACCCCGAATTCGTGGTCACTCCTGATATCTATGTGGATCGGGTGGTAGAAGTTGGCTCCCGCAGTTGGCTGGAAGACGGCGAGTTCATTGGCGGAGTTGATGTGGATGGCCACCCCGTGACCGCCCAGCAAGGAGCACCCGCATGACTCGGGGCCTCACGCGCGAACAGGTCGCCGCCCAAATCGCGGCCAACATTCCAGAGGGCGCCTACGTGAACCTCGGCATTGGCGCGCCAACGCTCGTGGCCAACTACTTGCCGGCTCACGCTGAGATAGTGCTGCACACAGAGAACGGTTTGCTTGGCATGGGTGGGGCGCCAACGCCGGACCGCGTGGATCCCGATCTCATCAATGCCGGCAAGCAGCCCGTCACCGCAGTGGCCGGTGCGGCGTATTTTCACCACGCGGACTCCTTCGCAATGATGCGCGGCGGCCACCTGGATCTGTGCGTGCTCGGCGCTTACCAGGTATCCCAGAACGGCGACTTGGCAAATTGGTCAACCGCAGCGTCGGACGCTATACCGGCTGTTGGCGGGGCAATGGATCTGGCGCTGGGAGCCAAGAAGGTCATCGTCATGACAGACCTGTTCACGCGCGCGGGCGAGCCCAAGCTCGTGACCGAATGCACCTATCCGCTGACGGGCGTTGGCTGCGTGAGCGAGATCTTTACGGAGTTCGCCGTGTTCGGCTTTGACGCGGGTCACTTCACCGTGAAGCGAACGTGGGGCGACGTCACCGTTGATTGGCTCCAAGACCAGCTTCCTCTGGACCTCATCGACGCAACGGAGGCCGCACTATGAGCACCAACAGTGTGATTTACGATGCCGTGCGCACGCCCTTTGGGCGCGTGGGCAAGGGCCTCGCCGCGGTGCGCCCCGATGACCTGGCGGCCACCGTAATTGGGGCGATCCTCGAACGCACCGGCGTTGACGGCGCCCAGATTGACGACGTCATCCTGGGCGATGCCAACCAGGCGGGCGAGGACAACCGGGACGTAGCGCGTTTTGGCAGCCTGCTTGCGGGCTTGCCAACGAGCGTGCCAGGTGTGACGGTGAATCGGCTGTGTGGCTCCGGCATGGAAGCGATCATTCAGGCGAGCCGCGCGGTACTCGCTGGCGATGCCACACTGGTCATCGCGGGTGGCTCAGAGTCGATGTCGCGCGCGCCGCTTGTCATTGAGAAATCAGACCGGCCATTCCCCGTGAGCAATCAGACCGTGTGGAACACCACCATCGGGTGGCGCATGGTGAACCCCAAACTGCCGGCAGCATGGACCATCTCCAACGGTGAAAGTGCGGAAAAGCTCGCACAGCTCTACGGCATCTCGCGCGAACAGCAAGACGGGTTCGCGCTGCGCAGTCACGTGCTGGCCGCGAGCGCGTGGGATGCGGGTGTGTTCGCCAAAGAGATAGTCGCTGTTCCCGGGAGCGCGCTAGTGCGGGACGAAGGGGTGCGCGCCGACTCAACCCTCGAAGCGCTCGCGGCCCTCAAACCCGCCTTCGCGGCCCACGGCACCGTCACCGCTGGCAACTCCTCGCCTCTCAGCGACGGGGCGGGCGCCCTGCTGATAGGCGCCGAGGGCGCGCTCAATGTGGAACCCCTTGCCGTCATCACGGGGCGCGCGGCGGCAGGCAACGACCCCGACGTGTTTGGCGTGGCACCGGTTGCCGCGGCCAACGAGGCCCTGCGCCGAGCGGGCCGCACGTGGGCAGATGTGGACATCGTTGAACTGAATGAGGCCTTCGCGTCGCAGTCGCTCGCGTGCCTCAAGCTATGGCCGGAACTCGATCCCCAGCTGGTTAATGTGCACGGCGGCGCAATCGCGATCGGCCACCCTTTGGGAGCCTCGGGCGCCCGCGTTGTGGGCCGTGCGGCACACGCTCTTGCCGAACGCGGATCGGGCGTGGCGGTTGCGGCCATCTGCATCGGTGTTGGCCAAGCGCTCGCGGTGGTGCTCGAGCGATGACCGCAGAGCAGCACGTGCAATCACTGGTGCGCGGGCTTGCCGTGATCAGGAGCTTCGACGCACAACACCCCTCCCTCACCTTGAGCGAAGTGGCCGCGCACGCAGGGATTTCGCGAGCCGCGGCGCGCCGATTTCTCCTGACGCTCGTTGACGTTGGGTACGTGCGGACGGTGGGGAAATCGTTTGAACTCACGCCGCGCGTACTGGAGCTTGGCGTGAGTTACCTCTCTGCCCTGGGATTGCCGGACATCGCGCAACCACACCTCGAAGCGTTGTCCGCGCAGGTGGGCGAATCCGTATCCGTGGCCGTACTCGACGGCACGGACATCGTCTACGTGGCTCGCGCGGCTGGGCGCCGCATCATGAGCGTGGACATCACCACAGGCACGCGCTTCCCTGCCTATGCCACAGCGCTTGGACGCATCCTCATCGCCGCACTGCCGGAGGATGAATGGGAGAAACACCTTCCTAAGCCCCCACTTACTCGTTTCACGCCGCAAACCCTGACCACAACACCCCAACTTCACGCGGAGTTGCGTGCCGCGCGGGAACAGGGCTGGGCACGCGCAGACGGAGAACTGGAAGAGGGCTTGCACTCCCTCGCGATGGCCCTCACCGGGCCGCAGGGTCCGCTGGGCGCCATCAACATCGCCACCGGGCCGGTCCGCGCCCACCCCCACCTCACGGCGGACCAACTCCTCGAGAGTCTGCGCGCGGCCGCGAGCGCCATCGAGGCGGACTACGCTGCCGTTCGTCTCACGCGGTAATGCAGGAGCGAGCGCGCGCCACGGCCTGCTCAAGATCGTCGAACACGTGCGACTCGTCCTGCAGGGCCTCCAGCACACCCACCCTCGTGGCCAACTCAAGGTGCCTAGGCTGAATCCCCTTCACGAGCACGGTCACGCCGCGTCGCTGCAGCGTGGTGACTAGATCGGCGAGCACCTGCGCGCCCGTGGAATCCATGAGCTGCACTTGCGACATCCGTAGGATCACCACCTCCACGCCCTGGGTGAGTGCAACGCGATCCATGACGCGGTCTGCCGCCCCAAAGAACAGCGCGCCGTCTATGCGGAAGAGCGCAATGCGCTCGTCGCCCGCGTGGGTTGGCCCAGGCAGCTCCTCCCGGTGCACACCCGCGGAGCGAGACATGGACCGCAAGGCAAAGAAGGCGGCAACGGCCACGCCAATGCCCACGGCGTAGATGAGGTCAAAGGCGATCGTGACGAAGGCAGTGGTTGCGAACACCACTGCGTTCTGGCGAGAGGCCTTGACCACGGTGACAACCGAATGGAGCGGCACCATGAGTGCCGCGGTGACTATCAAGATGCCCGCGAGGGCAGAGAGCGGGATGTTTCC
Organism: uncultured Demequinaceae bacterium; assembly: GCA_964392875.1. GTDB lineage: Bacteria > Actinomycetota > Actinomycetes > Actinomycetales > Demequinaceae > Demequina. Next base: position 20,321 of record CAYMRO010000004.1, on the reverse strand, counting down.
AACGAGCGTGCTCGCGCCGGTGACAATGACGAGCAGCGCCACCGAATGCACCACGGCGGCGAGGCGAGTCCGTGCCCCGGACCGCACATTGACGGCCGTGCGCGCAATGGCACCCGTGGCGGGCATACCGCCAAAAAGGCCCGACGCTATAGAGGCCAGTCCTTGGCCAACCAGTTCGCGGTCGCCGTTGTAACGCCCCGTGTCCGAGTGCAGCGACGCCACGCGCGCCGATAGCAGTGACTCGATCGCGGCGAGGGCCGCGATGGTGACGGCCGGAATCGCGAGCGCCGCGAGGTTGGCTTGGGTCACAACGGGCACGTGCGGCGCGGGCAAGCCCTGCGGCAGTTCGCCGATGACGGGAACGGTGGCTCCCAAGATCGTCACTGCAAGCGTTGCCAGCGCAATCGCAACGAGAGAACCGGGCCAACGGGGCGCAAAGCGTCGAAAACCAAGCATCACGGCAGCCACGCCAGCGACTATCAGCAAGGTGGGCCACGCGTCGGCCAAATCTGTTGAACGGATGGCGGATACGGCGGCCAAAAAGGCGTTGGACTCGTGACTCGTGGCTGGCAAGCCCAGCGCGGCAGGCACTTGCTGCGCGGCGATGATGAACGCAATGCCAGCCGTGAAGCCTTCAATGACGGGCCAGGGAATGGCGCCAACGAGGCCTCCCAGCCGGAAGAGCCCGGCGGCCACCACGATGAACCCCGCCATGAGGGTTACCAGGGCAAGTGCCTTGGTGCCGTGAGCTGCGACCACGGGAGCCAGCACCACCACCATGGCGCCCGTGGGGCCGGAAACCTGCACGTGCGATCCGCCCATGACGGCAGCTACCACGCCCGCGATGATGGCGGTGATGATGCCCGCCTCCGCGCCAACGCCAGAGGAGACTCCGAACGCGAGCGCGAGGGGAAGAGCCACCACACCCACGGTGAGCCCCGCGACGATGTCAATGCGCCAGGTGCCACGCAGCTGTGCGTAGTCAGCGCGCGACGGCAACAACGAGCGGACGCTCACAATCAGGACCCTGCGCGAACGTCGGCAAGGAAGGTGCGTGCTTCGGTGAGCATGCGGGCCACGCTCGGATGCGCGAGGCGGTAATACACCTGGCTCCCCCGCCGCTCGGAGTTCACCAGGCCGTAGCTGCGCAACACTCGCAAGTGCTGGGACAGGTGCGAGGCCTCAAGTCGCGTCGCCTCGAGCAGCTCGCTGACGCCGCGCTCCTGCTGCTCAGCTAGGAGTTCCAGGATGCGAATGCGGAGAGGGTGCGCGAGTCCCTTGAATAGCTCCGCCTTCACCTCGTTCAAGGGGCGTGCCTGATACATCCGGGCTCCTACACTGATTTGATGACTTCATCATATCGCCAATTCGCCCTGTTCTCGTCCACGGTGTCCACGGTGTCCACGCGGTCCGCCCGTTCGCGCCTCACGACCTAACTCCGCGAACTACAAATCCCTGCTCTCGCCGGGTGGCACCAACTCAAGCGCCACCTCGGTGAACGCTTCGGGGTTGATGAACCGCAAGGCGAGGCTGTTCTGGCCCATCTCGGAGGCAAAGCTCTCGTGAATCTGGATGCAGCGGCGCGGGTTGATGGCGCGCACGTAGTCAATCGCTTGGCCCGTGCTGTACCACGGACCAGACGTGGGAAGAAGGAGCACCTCAACCACAGCGTCGGGCACTTGGATGGAATCGCCGGGGTGGAAGACCCGGCCGCCTACTAGGTACCCAACGTTGGCGCATTGGGGAATGTCGGGGTGAATCGGGGCATGGACCTCCCCATATACCTCCACACTGAGGTCCCCAACTGAGAACCGATCGCCAGCCGCGACGGCGTTCAACGCGCCCGCCAACGCCCCGGGTGTGGCGTCGCGCAACAGCGCAACCACCGCCTGTGGCGCACAGACCGTGAGATCGCTTCGGCTCGCCAGCGCCGCAGCAACGGCTTCAACGTCAACATGGTCAAGGTGCTCATGGGTGACAAGAATCGTGGTCGCGGCCGCGATTAACTCCCCGGCGCCGGGAGTGAAGGCGCCGGGATCGATGAGGACCGCGTTGGCCCCCTCCTGGATGACGACGCATGAATGGCCGTGCTTGGTGATTTTCACATGCTCACGCTACTCCCCGCGCTTTGCGAGTTACCCCGGGAATACTCCCGGCCGCCGCGCGTTATTACATGCAAACGCATATACTTGATTGAGACCTAAGGAGCGCATCATGCAGTTCGGCATCATGTCGGTGAGTGACATCACTCGCGACCCCGTCAGCGGCTACACACCTTCAGAGGCCGAGCGCATCGACGCGGTGGTGAAGATCGCCCTCAAGGCGGAAGAGGTTGGCCTTGACGTCTTCGCAATTGGCGAGCACCACAACCCACCGTTCTTCTCCTCTTCGCCCACCACGTTGCTGGCGAGCATCGCGGCGCAGACCAAGAACCTCACCGTCACCACGTCCACCACGCTCATCACCACCAACGACCCCGTGCGCATTGCCGAGGAATACGCAATGCTGCAGCACCTCAGCAAGGGCCGCATGGACCTCATGCTTGGCCGCGGCAACACCGCGCCGGTCTACCCGTGGTTTGGCCAGGACATTCGCCAGGGATTGCCGCTCGCGCTCGAGAACTACAACCTCCTCCACCGCCTGTGGCGCGAGGACGTAGTGGACTTTGAGGGCCAGTTCCGCACTCCACTGCAGGGCTTCACCTCTACTCCCCGCCCCCTCGACGACGTTCCGCCGTTCGTGTGGCACGGCTCCATCCGCACGCCCGAGATCGCCGAGCAGGCCGCCTTCTACGGCAATGGCTACTTCGCGAACAACATCTTCTGGCCAAAGGATCACTACCAGCGCCTCATCGATTTCTACCGCCGCCGTTTTGAGGCTTACGGCCACGGCACGGCCAAGCAGGCCATCGTTGGGCTGGGCGGGCACGCGTATATCGCCAAGAATTCTCAGGATGCGGTCAAGGAGTTCCGGCCCTACTTCAACGAGGCTCCGGTTTACGGCCACGGGCCGACGCTGGAGGACTTTGCCGAGCAGACTCCCCTTTCCGTTGGGTCGCCTCAGGAGGTCATCGACAAGACCATGACGTTCCGCGAAGCGTTTGGCGACTACCAGCGCCAGCTCTTCCTTGCCGATCACTCAGGATTGCCGCTGCATATGGTGCTCGATCAGATCGAGTTGCTTGGCACCGAGGTGGTGCCGGTGCTGCGGCGAGAGCTCGAGGCGCTGCGCGATCCCGAGGCGCCCGCCAATCCGCCTACCCACGCCGAATTGGTCAAGGCCAAGTACGGTGACGACGAGCCGCGTCAGCCGCGGCCCAACGCCAACCGTGGCGACAACGTCACGGGCGGATCGCCTTACCAGGACACCGACGCGATCCTCGACGCGCAGGTCACAGAAAGCGTGATCTAGCCATGACCGCGAGGCTTGCAAACGACGCATGGGAGTCGCTGCTCACCGCGCACGCGACTCTCATGCGTAAGTTCGTTGACACGGACGTGTGGCAGGGCGCGTCCATCCGCGAATACGACGTTCTCTACGCCCTCTCCAAGTGCAACGGCAGCACCCGCATCTCCGATCTTCACGAGCACGTGCTGCTAAGCCAGCCGGCCCTGTCGCGCCTGGTAGATAGGCTAGTTGAGCGCGGATTGGTCTCGCGCTGCGAAGATCCTGCCGACGCTCGCGCCCGCCGCGTCTCGCTCACCGAGGCCGGCCGCGATCTGCAGCGCAGCATCGGCCGGGCTCACGCGGCTGACGTCGCCTCCGCCATGGCCCCGCTCACACGCGAGGAACTCGAACTGCTCGCAGCCCTCACGTCAAAGCTCACCGCGTCCCAACTCGCCGTCGCCAATGCCAGCAGGAGCGCGCGATGACCCAGTTCCAGTTGGTTGTTGTCAACGCAGGGGTCTCGGACCCCTCCTCCACTCGCCTGCTCGCAGACCGCGCCGCACAACGCGTGGCGTCACTCGGCGCGGAGCGCGGCCACGAGGTCGCTATCTCCACGATCGACTTGCGCGAGCTGCTGCCGGAACTGCCAGCCGCGCTGTCCTCACAGCTCCTTGGCAAGAAGTTCACGGCCGCCGTAGCGGCGCTTGCCCAAGCCGACGCGATCGTTGCCGCCGCACCCGTGTACAAGGCCGGAGCATCGGGCCTATTCACGAGCTTTTTCCAGGTGCTCGACAACGACCTCCTCATTGGCAAGCCCGTGATCCTTGCCGCTACCGCGGGCACCGCTCGCCACGCGCTGGTAGTGGATGAGGAGATGCGCTCGCTGTTCGCATACCTGCGCACGCTGCCGGTGCCCACGAGCCTGTTCGCGTCCACGGAGGACTGGAACGACAAGGCCCTGGGCAAGCGCGTTGACCGCGCGGCGTTTGAGGCGGTGTTGCTCATGGAGTCGGGCTTCGCCGCCGCGGTCAAGGACGAGTCCTGGAAGCGCTACCAACACGAATTTGGCTCGGCGGGTGGGACGCACCACGATATTGACCTCAGCAGCGACCTCATGAAGCTTGCGCAAGGCGGCACCCTCAAGCCCAAGGACCCGCAAGCGTGAGAGATTCCCTCGCGATCTTCCTGGACGTGGACGGCACCTACGCATTGCACGGCAGGGTGCCCGACGCTCACGTGGGGGCGGTGCGCGCGGCGCGGGCGGCGGGGCACAAGGTGTTTTTGTGCACGGGGAGACCGGTTTCCGCGCTGCCCCACGCGCTTACCGGGGCTGGGTTCAACGGCTACGTTGCGGCGGCAGGCGCGTACGTTGAGTACGGCGGCGAGACCATCGCGGACGTCAACTTTGCACCAGCCGCCGCGGCGGCGCTGCTCGCGCAATTGGACGCCCACGGCGTCCAATACATCGTGGAAAACTCGCGTGAACTGCTCATCCCGCGCAGGGCGGAGCACCTGGTAGACCGCGCGCTCGGCGCCTACGGCGGCGAGAATGCGGAACTGCTCATCGAGGTGGTCGATGGCTTTGAGGGCATCCCCGTGGCCAAGGTGATTTGCTTTGGCGGCGACCAGCCCCTCACCGAGATCCTCGAGCCGCTTGGGCCCAGCGTGGCCGTACTGCCCAATTCGATTCCCGATCTAGGTGTTGGCGCTGGCGAGGTCTACCAATCGCACATCAACAAGGCCGTTGGGCTCAAGGCGGCCATCGCGGCCATGGGCATGACGCGCGAGCAGACGGTGGCATTTGGCGACGGCCTCAACGACCTCGAGATGCTCGCCTTTGCGCACGTGTCGGTAGCCATCGAGGGCTCGGATCCGCGCGTCATGGTGGCCGCCACGCACACCGCTCGTGGCCCCGAGCATGCGGGACTCGCCGCCGCCTTCAGCGAACTGGGACTCGTCTAGGACCATGACCCAGCGCATTGGGATTCTGGGAGCGGGCAAGCTGGGCACCGTGGTGGCGCGCCTCGCCGTGGCCGCAGGCTACGAGGTGCGCATCGCGGGCTCCGGGGATCCCAAATTCATAGCGCTCAATGTTGATGTGGGCGCCCGCGGCGCCATCGCCACCACCGCGGCAGACGCCATCGCGGACGCCCACCTCGTGATCCTTGCCATCCCGCTGTACGGCGTGGACGGCGTGCCCGCCGGCGCACTCGCTGGCCATATTGTGATCGACGCCACCAACCACTGGGCAGACGTGGACGGCCCCCTCCCCGAGTACGAGTCGGCAGGCGGAACCAGCACCGTGGTGGCGCGCAAGTTCCCGCACGCGCGCATCGTCAAGGCGCTCAGCCACGTCGCCTATCAAGAGCTCGAGGCACACGCTCGTGACTCGCGCCGCATTGCCCTTGGCGTAGCGTCGGATGACGTGGAGGCGGCCAACACGGTCGCGGCATTCCTAGAGCGGTTGGGCTTCGACGCGGTGATGATTGGTCCACTCGCGGCTGGGATTGGACTGCAACCTGGCTCGCACGCGTTTGGCGCGGCGCTTGGGCGCGAGGCGCTGCTCCGCAGCGTTCGAGACTTCAATTCAGCACGCTCAGAGAAAGGCATGTGAGATGAACGCAGTCACCCGTAACGAGGAACAGAACCGCTACGAGATTCGCGTGGACGGCGAGCTCGCAGGGTTCTCCGAGTTCATCCCCGGCGAAGGCAGCGTGGTCTTCACCCACACCGAAACTCTTGAGGCATTCGCGGGCCAGGGGCTCGGTCTTGAGCTCACTAAGGCAGCCATTGCGGACGCCGTGGAGCGCGGCGAGACAATCATTCCCCTGTGCCCATACGTGCGCCGCTACCTTGAACGCAACGACGTACCGGGCGCCACAGTGCACTTCCCCAAACTCCCATGACAATCCACGCGGTTGTCTATCCCGCACGCGAGGTGCCGCTAGGCGGCGTGCGTGGGATGCAAGTGCGCCGCACCTTGCCGCAACGCGGATTGCCCACCGTGGGCGCGTGGTGCTTCCTTGATCGCTTTGGTCCGCAACGCGTAGCGATGCGCGTGGAGCCGCATCCTCACATGGGCCTGCAGACCGTGACATGGCCGCTCGCCGGCGAGATCCGCCACCGCGACAGCGTTGGCTCGGACGTAGTGCTCCGCCGCGGCGCACTCAATCTCATGACGAGCGGCGACGGGATTGCGCACTCCGAGTATTCACTCGGCGACGGCACCGTGGAGCTCGATGCACTGCAGTTCTGGGTGGCCCTGCCAGAGCATGCTCGCCACGGCGAGCGCGGCTTCGAGACCCATGAAGACCTCCCCCGGCTGGGCCTTGGTGAGGGCGCCAACGTGATCATCATCCTCGGCACCCTTGGCGGTGTCACGTCGCCGGCAACCACCTACTCACCGCTCGTAGGGGCGGAGATCACGCTCGCCGCCGGCACGGACGTTACCGTGCCACTCAACCCAGCCTGGGAGCACGCGCTCGTGGGGCTGGGGGGTGAGTTCAGCGTCGGGCTTGATGCTGCCAGCCCTGCGCCGGGGCCGGCTGGTGACAGCCTGCTGTACCTGGACACGGGGTTGCGTTCCGTGCGGCTCGCATCTCGCGAGGGCGCGCGGCTTTTCCTCTTGGGCGGGGAGCCGCTCGCGGAGGAACTCGTCATGTGGTGGAACTTCGTTGGGCGCTCGCATGAGGAGATTGAGCAGGCGTGGCACGCATGGGAGGCGGGGTCCGAGCGGTTCGGAAAAATCGCCGGGCACGGCGACGTGCGCATCCCGGCACCGCCCATGCCCACCGTGCGGCTGCTACCCCGCAAGCGGGGCTAGCGCACGCTTGGCAACCTACGCCCGCAGTACCTTCTCCATGGCTTTGCCTTTGGCCAGCTCATCAACGAGCTTGTCGAGGTAGCGGATCTTTTGCATGAGGGGGTCTTCGATCTCCTCCACTCGCACTCCGCACACAACACCAGTGATGAGGGCCGCATTGGGGTTGAGGTGCGCGCCAGCAAAGAACTCGTCGAACGTGCTGCCGTCGTCAATCCGGGCAGCAAGTTCTTTCTCGTCATAGCCCGTGAGCCACGTGATCACTTGATCCAGTTCCTCGCGCGTTCGCCCCTTCCGCGCCAGCTTGCTTACATACAGCGGATACACGGAGGCAAAGCTCATGGCGAAAATGCGATGCATGGCTTCTGAGCCTACGTTGGGCTTACAACGGACGCCACAAAACGCTGCAGATCAGCCAACTCCGACTCACTGACGCCGTGGCCAAGGCCCTGGTAGATATGCGATTCCAGTGACGTGTACTCCGGAAGCCACGCTTCCGTAAGCTCGCCAACCACCTGAGGGATGACCACGTCCGCCGTTCCCCTTCCCCAGAACGCGCGCGGACGGTTCTGCGCGAGCACGTTGTCTGCCGGTTGCGGCGCATCCATGACGTAGCCGCTCAACAGCGCGATGCCGTCAACCCGCGCTGGCCGGGTACGCAGCAGTTGCGACGCCATCAACCCGCCTTGCGAAAACCCAATTGGCACCAGTCGCGCATCGGGCGCGCAGTTGGCGTCCACCCACTCCCACAACAATTCCGTTGCCGCCTCAACAGCGTCTTGCTCGCCAAAGTCGGTGCCCTCAAGCGAGAACCAGGAATAGCCCGGCCCAGGTCCTCGATTCGGCGCCCGGACCGCCGCCCAGGCCAGCCCGCGCGGCAGGTAACCCGCAAGCCCAGCCAGATCGCGTTCGTCGGCCCCGTACCCGTGCAAAAGGAGGGCTAAGCGCGGAGCCAATGCGGCGTCGGGCGAGGAAACGTGAGTCAGCATGCCCCCTACCCTTTCACCAGATGCCACTCAGGGTATTTGGGCTGCACGTGGCGGCCGCTCGAGCGCGAGGCGAGGCGCCGGCCAACGTAAGGCAGCGTATGCACGCGTGTGTAGCGCAGCTCCGAGCGGAGGGTGCGGCGCGGCGCCGGTTCTCCCGCTGGCGGCTGCTCGGTGGGATAGCCGAGGGCGGTAAGGACCGTCGCCGCCACGCGCTCGTGCCCGCTGGGGCCAAGGTGCAACCGATCATCGGACCAGTAGCGACGGTCCGGAAGTTCACCATCATCCCAATTGCTGATGAGTTGGTTGCCCGTAACGGCCACGAGTTCCTGGGCCGCGACCATGTACGCGTCACCGCGCTTGGTCATGCGGCGTGCCAGCGGCAACTGGTTGGTGGGCTTGGCTCCCGTGACGAACACAAGGCGCACACTCGCCGCGTTGCATTTGGCAACCGCAATCCGCGTCAACGCCATGAGCGCGGCGACGGAGAAGTTGGGCCGCATCATGTTGTTGCCGCCACCGTTGAAGAGAATCACGTCCGGTGGCGGGTCAAGCGTGAGGGCGGCGTCGAGCTGTTCCTCCACAATGGGCTTGAGGAGGCGCCCTCGAATGGCGAAGTTCGCGTAATAGACGGGCTCGTCGAGTCGCTGCGCAAGGTTCTCAACCAGGCGATCCGCCCAGCCGCGCGGAGTGCCGTCCGGCCACTCGTCGCCCAGCCCCTCGATGAAGCTGTCGCCAACCACCGCGATTCTCACGGTTACTGAGCCTATCTGCAGCCTATCTGCGCGCGAGGCCCGCGATTGTCACGTCAACGAGCCGGGTGATCGCGGCTCTCGACGCCAGCGACGCTGCGGCGGTTAGCGCGTGCAGGCAGTACGCGGCGAGTTCTTCCGGCGCGACGTCGCCCCTGGCGGTTCCCTCCGCGGCGGCATCCCGCACGAGGTCCGCGATCAGCGCCCGGAGTCGCGTTTCCGCTTCCGTCACGTGGTCCCCACGGTGCAGCATCGCAACCAACTCGGAACCGTCATGGGGGCGGCTCATGTGGGCGTAGGCCGTCAGCACCGCGCGCAGCCTCTCCCCCGCGCCCCCACGTGCCCCGTCACGAGCGGCAGCGAGTTGCTCCACGTGGCTCGCAACTTGACCCTCGTGCCACGCGAGCAGGATGGATTCGACGTCAGGAAAGTACTTGTAGAGCGTGGCCCTGCCAATTCCGGTCTCGCTCGCGACTTGCGACATCGTCACACCGGACACCCCGTGTTGGGCCACAAGCGAGGCAGTGGCCGCAATGGTCGCCTCGCGCACGGCGGCGCGGTGCGCCTCAACAGTGTCTTCCCAGAGCCTCGGCATGCGAAAAGTATGACACTCTGGCAAACCGAAAGGATCAGATCATGGCCGTCAGCATCACCTGCAGGGCGTGCGGCAAGGAACTCACCGCCCAGACTGAAGAGGAGCTCGCGCAGCTGGGCATGGAACACGGCGCCGAGCACGGCCACCCGCCGGAGAAGCTCAGTCACGCGAGTGTCATGAGACGTCTCCACCGCCACGCGAAGAAAGACGCCGAGCACTCAGACGAGTCTTAACGCCAAACCCTTGAGATACGCCTTTTCCTTCATGTCGCCTTGGCTCCTGTATATCGAGTATAGTACGCAGTATGTCTAGCGAAATTGAGGCACCATGAGCGTCCGCCACGCACTCCTCGCCCTCCTGACAGAAGGCCCCAAGTTTGGCTTTCGCTTGCGCGAGGAATTTGAGCAACGAACGGGCGACGTGTGGCCACTCAACGTGGGCCAGGTGTACACAACGCTGCAACGCTTAGAGCGCGACGGGCTCGTGGAGTCGGCGAGCGAAGAGGGCGACAGTCCTCAGAAGGACTACGCGATCACGGATGAGGGGCTCCGCGAGGTGCACGAGTGGCTACGCACTCCCCCAGCCGCGATTCCACCTCGCGATGACCTTGTGATCAAAGTGCTCGTGGCCGTGGGGATGCCAGGCGTGGACTTGCCGGAGGTACTCCAGTCGCATCGCAGGCGCCTCGTGGAACTCATGCAGACCTACACACGGCTCAAAGAGGACACCCCCGACGACGTGCGGGTGGCGCTCGTTGTCGACGCGGAGATCTTCCGGCTCGATGCGCTCATTCGGTGGGTCGATTCGGCCCATGCGCGCGTGAATGCGATGCCTCCCGCCGCTGTTTCCGAACCGGCAACCGGCAAGGCGACAACCGGAACCGTCGCGGTGGAGCGATGATTCCCGGGGTAGAGCTCAAGGGCGTATCCAAGACATACGGCGAGGGCGCAACCGAGGTCCACGCTCTTCATGGCGTCGATTTGCGAGTCATGCCAGGCGAACTCGTTGCCGTCATGGGTGCGAGCGGCTCTGGCAAAAGCACGCTCTTGACGATCGCGGGCACCCTTGAAGACCCAACCTCGGGCACGGTGACCGTCGCGGGCACGGACGTGGCCGGACTGTCGCGCAACGACCGCGCTCGCCTCAGGCGCCAAGCCATCGGGTACGTGTTTCAAGACTTCAACCTGCTCGCCGGTTTGAGTGTCGTCGAGAACGTTTCCCTCCCGCTAGAACTGGACGGCGTGAGCCTTTCCAAGGCGCGGACCGCGTCTCTTGAGGCGCTCGAACGCATGGGCGTCGCCGATCACGCATCGCGCTTTCCCGATCAGCTCTCGGGTGGCGAGCGCCAACGCGTCGCCGTAGCTCGCGCCGTTGTGGGCAAGCGCGACCTCCTGCTTGCGGACGAACCAACGGGCGCGCTCGACTCCGTGAACGGCGAATCCGTGATGAGGATGTTGCGCGCCGCATGCCAAGACGGCGTCGCAGGCGTGGTCGTGACCCATGACGCGCAGCTCGCATCCTGGGCGCACAGAGTCGTGTTCATCCGCGATGGCCTCATCGTGGATCAAACACGGCCACAGGCAACGGCAGAGACTCTCCTCGCGCAAGAAGACTCCGCGTGACCACAGATACCGACGTTCGAGATGACGTGGCTCGCCCGCGCGCGTCGTCGCGGGGCGGCTGGCCAGCTCGCCGAGCCGTGGGCCGATGGGCATGGCGCCTGTTCCGGCGCGAGTGGCGGCAGCAGTTTCTGGTGCTCGCCCTATTGAGCATCGCAATCGCGGCCACGACGCTCGGTCTTGGCGTAGCGGTGAACGCGGATGCCGGTGCCCAGAGCCAGTTTGGCAATGCCGACTACTTGCTGAGCATCCCCTCCACGAATCCAAACTTTGAACAGGATGTCGCGGCGGCGACCGCGGCCTTCTCCACGAGCGAGACCGTCTATCACTCGCACATCGCCCTGCCCGGCTCCGTGACCCCCCTCGACCTTCGCTTTCAAGATCCTTCCGGAGCCCTCGCGGGCCCAACGGTGAGCCTGCTCGAGGGCGAGTGGCCCGAGGGTGCCAGCGAAATCGCCGTTACCAGGGGTGTCATAGACACGTTCGGCCTGACGGTAAACGGGGAGTGGCAGACCGAAGGCCAGGACTGGACCGTGGTCGGCGTGGTCGAGAACCCGCTCAATCTCGTAGACGACTTTGCGCTGGCCTCCGCCGACTATCCCTCGACCGTCGACAGCGCAACGGTGTGGGGAACGTCGGACACGCCGCCCAACACACTCAACATCCCGGGCGCCAAGCTCTCCGGCAAGGGGCCCGGCAACCGCATGCAGGCCGAGGTGATCACGCTCGTACTTGCCGCGCTGGGAGCCGTCTTCGTGGGCCTCGTCGCCGTAGCCGGGTTCGCCGTGGTCGCGCAAAGGCGATTGCGGGGGCTGGGCATGCTTGGCGCGCTTGGCGCCACCCCCCGCCTCGCGCGGCTCGCGCTCGTGGCGAACGGAGCAATTGTTGGCCTCGCCGGCGCGCTCACCGGCACGGTGTTAGGAGTGCTCGTGTGGTTCGTCGCTGCACCCGCGTTCGAGCAAGCCGTCAACCACCGGATCGACCGCGCCAACCTGCCGTGGATTGCCCTCGTCGCCGTTGTTGCCCTCGGGACACTCACGGCGATAGTTGGATCGTGGTGGCCCGCACGGACTGCAGCGAGGGCGCCGATCGTGTCCGCGCTCGCCATGCGGCCGCCGCCGCCTCGAAAAGCGCACTCGTTCGGCATTCCTGGCGTGATCCTGCTCGCAGGCGGCGTGGCGTTCGTCGCGTTTGCACCGGCGAGCAAGCCCGCGTTCTCCGCACTCGGCGTGGCAATCGCGGCACTCGGGACGCTGCTGATCGCGCCACTGGGCTTGATGGCACTCGCCAAGCTCACCAATTCGGCGACCGCCTCGGTGAGGCTCGCGGTGCGCGACCTCGTCCGCTACCGCGCGCGCTCTGGCGGCTCCGTGGCTGCGGTAAGCCTGGCCGTCGCCATTGCCGTGGCGATCTCGGTGAGCGCGGGCGCGGCGCAGGCCTCGGCCAACGCGTCCGAGGGCGGAGGCAACCTGCCAGACAACCAGATGGTGTTGTGGCTCGGCGCGGATGGAGCGGACGGCCCCATCCCCGCCGTCGTGCCCGCTCAGCTCGCTGGCACGCAGAGCACGGTGGACAGCATCGTGACCACTTTGGGCGCGGCGTCCTCGGTAGAACTCGACTCGAGTACCGATCCAGAGGCCAGCGGCGGAACGCACGTTGGGGACTCGACGGACTCCGGCTCTCCCACTTATGACGCCGTGCAGTTGGGCATGCCCCAAACCGTGATCATCGACGGCAAGGAGGGAAATTTCTACGACGGACAAGACGCAATTTCGGTATTCGTAGCCACTCCAGAATTGCTCGCGCAGTACGGCATCGAGCCAAATTCCATTCAGGCAGACGCTGACCTCGTCACCTCACAAGGAAGCCTCGACGGCTACGAACTGATCCCCGTGAGGACGGGCGATTGGGCGCCCGTGGTGCAACAGGCCGCGCTTCCCACGTACTCCTCGACGCCCACCACCCTCATCACCCAGACGGCGATGGACGCGTTTGGACTGATCGCCGTACCTACCGGCTGGCTCGTCACGTTCGATGACCCGATGACCTCTCAGCAGCGCGATGACGCGCGTGAACTCGCCGCTAAAGCGGGCCTCAGCGTTGAGCTGCGCCCAACCGAGGCAGACCTGCAGTCGTTGCGCCTTGCCACCACGCTCGGAGGAATGGCACTAGCGCTCGCCGTGCTGTCCATGACCGTTGGTCTCATTCGCAGCGAGACCTCGAGTGACCTCAGCACCCTCGCCGCCATAGGCGCGAACAGCAGAGTGCGGCGCGAGATCACCGCGTCAACAGCGGCCGCGCTAGGCCTCGTGGGCGGCATCTTGGGAGCGGTCAGCGCCTACGCTGTGCTCCTCGCTTGGTATCGACACGACCTGAGCGTGCTCAGTCCCGTGCCCGTGCTGCAACTCATAGCGATCCTCGTGGGGCTTCCGGTGGTCGCGTGGCTCGCTGGCTGGATGCTTGGCGGCCGCGAGCCCTACCTCGTGAACCGCCGCCGCATCGACTGACGGCCTAACGCGGGACCAGTTCCACGGCCGACGCTGCGGCCAGGGATGCTTGCACGTCGAGCACGCGCTGGTTACGGCTTCCCCGGAACTGGAGCGTGAGGTCCCGCTCCTCGTTGTTGAACGTGCCGTCCACGAGCACGTCCACCGAGGACAGCAGCTCGAGCTTGTCGCCGCCCTCGGCAACGATCTGCTCGAACGTGTACCCAGACCACGACCAGATGTCCTTGTGGCCGCCAAACTCCTCGCGCACGCTCGCCACGAGCCGCAGGCACACTCCCGTATTGAGGAACGGCTCGCCACCAAGGAGCGAGAGCCCCTGCACGGCGGGATGCGCGAGGTCGCCCAAGATGCGCGCCTCGAGTTCGTCCGTGTACTCCGTGCCGTACCGGAAGCTCCACGCCGCCTCGTTGAAGCAGCCCTCGCACTTGAAGAGGCAGCCGCTGACGTACAGCGCGCACCGCACGCCCTCGCCGTCCGTGAACATGAAGGGCTTGTAGTCCGCCACGTACCCTGCGCTGACGCGCGAGCTCTGCCACAGCGCAGGGTCTGGAGTTAGAGGCACGGCAATCTCCTGATGGTCACGGCACCCGCGTGCGCCCAGGCATGTGCTTGACGCGCGCGGCGATCTCCTGGTGCCTGCCGTGCACCATGGGCCGCGCCTGGGGGTTGCCGAGGTAGCCGCACGTGCGCTTCACCACGTCACACGTGCGCGGGTCCGCGTTGCCGCACTCCGGGCAGGCAAAGCCGCGCTCGGTGGGGTTGAAGTCGCCCATGAACCCGCACTCGTAGCAGCGGTCAATGGGCGTGTTTGTGCCCAGGTAGCCCACGCGGTCGTACGCGTAGTCCCACACCGATTCCAGCGCCTTGGGGTTCTGCTGCAGCACCGGGTACTCGCAGTAGTGGATGAAGCCGCCAGTGGTGAGCTGGGCGTACGGCGCCTCAAAGTCCAGCTTCTCGAACGGCGTTGGGTTCTTGCGCACGTCGTAGTGGAAAGAGTTGGTGTAGTAGTCCTTGTCCGTGATGTCCTCGATCTCGCCAAATCGCTCCTTGTCAATGCGGCAAAAACGGTCGGTGAGGCTTTCGCTTGGCGTTGCGTAAACGCTCACTTGATAGCCCTGCGCGGCCGTCCAGTCCCGTGCATGGCTCCGGAGAGAACGGAGCACGGCGAGGGTGAACTCCTTGGCTTCCGCATCGCCCTCCCATTGGCCGCCGTAGAACGCGGCGGCCACTTCGTAGAGGCCTATGTAACCCAGCGACACGGTTGCCCGGCCGTTGGCGAAAAGCTGATCAACAGCGTCGGCCGGTGCCAAGCGCCGCCCAAAGGCGCCGTGAATGTAGAGGATGGGAGCGTTTGCTGGCGTTGCCTCCTTGCAACGCGCGATGCGGAATGCGAGGGCGTCGTGGACGGTGACCAAGCGCTCCTCGAGCAGTGCCCAGAAGGTCGCCAGGCTGCCGTTGGATTCCAGCGCGATGCGCGGCAAGTTGAGGGTGACCACGCCAAGGTTCATGCGGCCCGCCGTAACGTCGTTGCCTTCCTCGTCCTCCCAGCCTTGCAGGAACGAGCGGCAGCCCATGGGCGCCTTGAAGGAGCCGGTGAGCTCCACGATTTTGTCGTAGCTGAGGATGTCTGGATACATGCGCTTGGTGGCGCACTCCACGGCAAGCTGCTTGATGTCGTAGTTGGGGTCGGTGGCGTCCAGGTTGAGGCCGCGCTTGAGCGTGAACAGGAGCTTGGGGAAGATCGCGGTGCGGCCTTCGCCTCCCAGTCCGCGGATGCGGATGTTGAGGATCGCCTTCTGGATCTCGCGCTCGTACCAGTCGGTGCCAAGGCCAAAGCCCACGGACGTGAAGGGCGTTTGGCCGTTGGAGGTGAAGAGGGTGTTGATCTCGTACTCGAGCGACTGCATGGCGTCGTAGATGTCCTTGCAGGTCTTTTCGAGGGCGTACTCGTGTTGATTGTCGTAGCCGTCTACCCAGACCTCGGCATCTGCCAGGTGCTTTTCATAGTTGAGTTTGGCGTAGGGGGCCAGCAGCTCATCTGCGCGGTTGACGGTGCAGCCGCCGTACTGGCTGCTGGATACGTTGGCGATGATCTGCGAGATCTGTGCCGTGGCGGTCTGGATGCTGCGTGGGGGCGTCACCGCCGCGTTGCCGATGCGGAAGCCCGTCGCCAGCATGTTCTCAAAGTCGATGAGGCAGCAATTGGTCATGGGCTGATACGGGTGGTAGTCGAGGTCGTGATAGTGGATGTCGCCCTTTTGGTGGGCGTTTGCGACGTGTGGCGGGAGCATCCGCAGGCCGATCGCCTTGCCCACGATGCCAGCGGTGAGATCGCGCTGGGTGTTGTAGACGTCGGCGTCCTTGTTGGCGTTCTCGTTGACGAGGGTGGCGTCCTTGTCGAGGAGCTTCGTGATGGAGTGGTTGAGGTCCGTGGCCTTGGAGCGCGCAAAATCCCGCTGCACGCGGTAGTCGATGTAGGCACGGGCAACGTCGTGTTCGCGCGCCTCCAGGAGCACGTGCTCCACCACGGACTGAATCTCGTAGATCTTGATCTCGCCGGCATACCTGTCCGCAAGTTCTTCGTCGATGCGGCGCGTGAGCTCCTCGATGGCGCTCGCGTGGGCCTCGGTGACTTTGCCCAGTGCCGCGCGGAATGCTTTGTGAAGGGCGGCGCGGATGCGGTTGTCGTCAAACGGGAGGCAGCGGCCGTCTCGTTTGACGACGGTGAGGGTGCGAGTAAGGCTCGGTGCGTCGGTGAACTCTGCGTACTCGGTGGCGGTCATCTTCGTCCTCCTCCGTGGAGCGACCGGGGATGGCGCCACTACATGTTGGGGTTGCTAGTGACAACCGACACTAGATGTGGTGCTGGTGGAGGAGGCGGGACCTTGGTCCCAATCACCCAGCCCTGCGCCCAGGCTCCACCAATCCGTACTCATACGCAGCGATGACTGCCTGCACGCGATCGCGCAGTTGGAGTTTGGCGAGTACGCGGCTCACATGCGTCTTCACCGTGCCCTCGGAGATGTACAGCGTTGCGGCGATCTCCGCATTCGACTTCCCTTGGGCAACTTCCCTCAGCACGTCGCGCTCACGCTCCGTGAGGCTCGCAATGGGCCCATCCTCGGGCCGCGGTGCCGGCTCGCGATCCACAAAACTCTCGATGATGCGCCGAGTCACCGTGGACCCCAGCAGCATCTCCCCCGACGCCACGGCGTGGATGCCCTCAATGAGCTTCTCCGGCGTCGCGTCCTTGAGAAGGAAGCCGCTGGCTCCGGCGCGCAACGAGGCAAAGATGTACTCCTCGATTCCAAAGGTAGTAAGCATCAGCACGCGTGTCTGCGGACTCGCCTCCAGGATCGCGCCGATCGCTTCGATGCCGTCCATGCCTGGCATGCGAATGTCCAGCACCATGACGTCCGGATGCGCGGAACGCGCCAAGGCGATGGCCCCCTCGCCGTCCCCGGCCTCGCCAGCAAACGTCAGATCCGGCTGAGAATCCACCATCATGCGCACACCAGCGCGCAATAGCTGCTGATCGTCCACAACCGCCACACTCAAGGTGGCGCCCGGCTCGCTCATGCGCTCACCGCGGTTGGCAGCACCGCGCGAATGCCAAAGCCGTGCGCGCTTGGCCCCGCTTCCAGCTCGCCGCCGTAAGCATCCACTCGCTCGCGCAGTCCCACGAGCCCAAGGGTGGAGCCCGTCAGTTCGCGATCATGCTGGCCCGACGCGCTGGTCACCCGCACTTCCAGCTCACCATTGGTGCGCGTCACCGCCACCGAGGTGTCAACCGGGCCCGCGTGCTTGAGGATGTTCGTGAGACTTTCCTGCACAATCCGATAGGCAGTCAGCTGCACACCGGCAGAGACGTCCTCGCAATTTTCGCTGACGTCTACGGTCACACTCATCCCCAGTGGGCCCATGCGCTCGCACAAGGTGGCGATGTCGGCAAGGGATGGCTGGGGCGCCGGTCCGCCATCGTCGTCACGCAAAACCGCGAGCATCGTGCCCAACTCGCGCAGTGCCTCGCGGCCCACAGTTTCGATCTGTGCAAGCGCATCGGTTGCCGCTCTAGGGTCCGTGGCCGAGGCCATGCGCGCGCCACCTGCTTGCATCACGATCACCGTGATGGAGTGGGAGATGACGTCGTGGAGTTCCCTCGCGATGCGTGTGCGTTCGCTCAACGCGGCACGCTCCTCCGCGCGGGCGCGTTCCAGTTCCAGTGCGTGCGCGTGCGTGCGATTCGCCACCGACGTGGACAAGACCCTGCCGATGCCCCACGCACCGAGGAGGAGGACTGCGTCCATGATGATGTCGGTCACGATGTGCATCCCGGGATAGTGCGCCACCACCGCACCAAACCCGGTGAGGGCGATGAGGGGTGCCCAGACCGCGCGCTCCCAGGTTTCGTGGCGACCAACCGAGTACATGGCGAAGATCCACGTAACGAACTGTCCCCACAGAGTGAGCAACACGGGCGTAAAGAGAGCGGGCAGTACCACCACCGCGACAATCACAATGAGCACAGCGAGAGGCCAGCGACGGCGGAATACCAGCGCGGTGCACGCGACGATGATCGAGAGTAAAGCGCTGGATTTGGGTGCATCGCCGTAGGGAATCGTCAGGCCCGTATAGAGGTCAAGCAATCCCATCGAGAGAAAGCCCGCCGCGGGCGCAATGTCAAAGACGAGCACACGCCACGGCTTCTCACGTGCGTGCATCTTGGCCATGTTCGTCAGCCTATAGACGTTTGCGCCGCCGGGGATCGGCCGCGAGACAGACATGCCCTACGCCCTGTGGCAGACAAAACCTGGCCCAAAGGCCCACCAAAACCGGCCCCCAGCCAGACGCGACGCCACCGCGCGCTTTCATAGCGTCGGGCATACCACCAACTGAAGGAGTGATCATGCAGAACAACTCAACCCAAACCTTCCGCAGGCGCCTCACAATTGTGGGCCTCATTGCGGGCCCGCTCATCACCATTTTTGGCTCGATCCTGGTCATGGGCATTCCCCAGGACGAGGACATGCGCAAGAGCTTCACCACCATGGGCGAGCACGGGAACACCCTCCTGCTCTCCGACCTAGTGGTGACTGCTGGCTTCACGATTACCGCGCTCGCGCTCATCTCGGCCACGTCGCTGGCGCGTGCGCGTGGCGGGATTGTCGCGACGATCGGCGCGATCATGGCCGGGTTTGGCATCGCCGGCTTTGGCCTGGCGAATGGCACAGGTCTCGCGGTCATTGCGCTGGCGCAAGAGGACGACGCCGACACGGCCTTCACGTTTGCCAAGAGCATCACCGAATCCGGCCCACTGGTTCCGGCGAGCGGTATCGGCTGGCTACTCGAGATGCTCGGCTTGATCGGGTTGGCGCTCGTGTACCTAGGCCTGTGGCGGGCGCGCGTGGTACCGGTGTGGCCCTTTGTGCTGGTACTGGTTGGCTCGCTCGCCAACATCGCGGCACCCTCGCCGGTCACTGTGCTGGGTTCCGTGCTGCTCGCCTGCGTAGCCGGCACGTGGACCGCCATTCGCATATCGCGCCTGGGCGCGCAGGCGGGGGTGCCCGCGGACGCGCCGGTTGCGTCGCTCGCGCAGTAAGGGCCGACGCTGTTGCGGCTAACGCTCAGCAGTCACCACACGCGAAGGGACCGCTCTGAGGGGCGGTCCCGTTCGCGCGTCACTCCTCGCCCGCGGTCTCCCCATATCGGTCTTCCACGAGCAGGTTCTGCACAATCTGGGGCGCAGTGTCCGGCGTGACGGTCCGCTCCGGCAGCACCACCGGCTCCCGCTCCAGCGGCGTGTACGGCACGGCCGCGAGGATGTCGGAGATGAGGTTGAGGCGCGCGGCCTCCTTATCGTCACTGAGGACCGTGCGCCACGGTGCCCATTCGCTATGGGTGCGGGCGAGCATCTCGTCGCGAGCGTTCGTGTACTCGTCCCACTTCTCGTAGGAGGCCAAGTCCATGCCCGAGAGCTTCCACACCTTGCGCTTGTCATCGATGCGGCCCTGTAGACGCTCGGTCTGCTGCTCGGGGCTGACCTCCAACCAGTACTTCAGCAGGATGATGCCCGAGCGCGCCATGAGCCGCTCAAATTCCGGGACCACCTGCAGGAATCCCTCAACCTCGTCCTCCGTGGCGTAGCCAAAGATGCGCTCAACACCCGCGCGGTTGTACCAACTGCGATCGAAGATGACCACCTCCCCTCCCGAGGGAAGGTGCGGCACGTAGCGCTGGATGTACATCTGGGACTTCTGCTCATCCGTGGGTGCGGGCAGTGCGACCACTCGGAACACGCGCGGGCTCACTCGCTCCGTGAGAGCCTGGATGACACCGCCTTTACCAGCGGTGTCGCGCCCCTCGAACACGATCACAACCTTGGCCCCTGTGGCCTTCACCCACTCTTGCATGGCCACGAGTTCACCGTGCAGCCGCTTGAGCTCCTTGCGGTACGCCTTGTTCTTCATCTCGCCCTGTCTCCATTGACGGCCCGACGTTCCTACCGGGCTCAGCGTAGTGGCGGGGCGTGGTGCGGGCGTGGTGGGCAAACAAAAAAGGACCGCCCTCACGGACGGCCCTTTCCGTTCTGTCTCAACCAGAGTGGAGCTGAGGGGACTCGAACCCCTGACCCCCTGCATGCCATGCAGGTGCGCTA
>CAYMRO010000003.1:22585-23970 GCA_964392875.1 uncultured Demequinaceae bacterium | reverse complement strand
GATTTGCCTGGTAGATGAGTGGCCAGGCGTGCGCGATCTGGGCGTTGCTGGCGTCTGGGCCCAACAGTTCACTCGCGATCCGCCACAGCGAATCCCCGCGAATCACTTCGTGGACGCGGTCGTAGTGGCTGTTGCTGTTGCTGTTGCTCTTGCTTGCGCCAGTGCCAGTGCCAGTGCCAGCGTTCGCGGCAAACGTATCCGTCCCGTCGCGGCTGCTAGTCGCGCCCACGAGCCGGCCCACCTCGGCGCCGTGAAGCCCCGCGGCCTGGGGCTCGGGATGCTGTGCGGCGTCCGGAACCGCTGGGGCCGATGCTTGCGGCACAGGCGAGGCCGCGATGGTGACCACAGGAGGCGGCGAGGGAGAGGGCGCGGGCGCGCTGGCCGTCGGGCCGGATGTGGGGGTGAGGGGGGCCCAACCGGGGTAGACCTCGTCGGCGCTCGCGGGCAGCGCCACGCCAACGGCGATTGCCGCCGCGACGGAGCCCGTCAAGAATCGCCGCAGCGGCGCGGGCAGTGCGGCGGCCGCGCGAGGACGCCACCCCAGTACGCCCTCGGCGAGTGCCGCAAGCGTCAGCAGCGCCACGCCCAAGCTCGCCGCAGCGCCGCCAAGCAGCACTCCGACGGTGATGAGCGACTCGAGCGTTGGCTTCAGCGCCGCTTGTGCCGCGCCTTCCTCGGCGAGCCACACCGTGGCGAGCGCGGTGGAGGCGATGAGCAGAACCGCCCTCGTGGGATGCACCGTCATAGTCATTGTCAGACCCTCTAGATAGCGTTTGATGAAGTTTGATGAAAGTAGGTGTACATGAATCGCGTTAGGTTGTCCAGTGGAGCCGTGCGAATCTGTGGATGGCGCGCCCCCGCTACGGTGTGTCCATGCGGTGGAGTGACCTATTCGACGACCTCGAGGCGCAAGTGACGCGCGCCGAGCGGGATGAGTTCGAGGAGGACGTGCGCGAGCGCGCGCGCACCGAGCGAGCAGATATCTCGCTTGGGGCCGTGCTCGCCGCGAGCGAGGGCGCGCGAGTGCGCATCACGCTCACCGACGGGTCAACCGTTGCCGGCGAGGTGGTGGATTGCGCGGCGCAGTGGCTTCACGTAGGTGAAGGTGCTCGCGAGTGGCTCGTGCCAGTGTGGGCCATCGCGGAGCTAGACGGAGTTGCGACAGGGGCGGGTGAGCCCGGGTTCGTAGCTGCACGGCTTACTTTGGGTCACGCGCTGCGCGCGCTCGCCGAGGATGAATCCGAGGTGCTCGTGCACACCGTGAGCGGACAATTGCGGGGCGGCATCGCCGCCGTAGGTGCAAACTACGTGGCGATCGCACCCGGGCGCATCGTGCCCTTCGCGGCAATCCTTACGGTGGCGCCAGCGCCCTAGGCGCTGGGCCC
>CAYMRO010000003.1:7623-22485 GCA_964392875.1 uncultured Demequinaceae bacterium | reverse complement strand
TCTAGTCGCTACGACGAGGCGACGTCAGCGTTGGGCTGGGGGAGTTTCTCCCGCGTTGCCGCGTATTGGCGCTGAATGTAGGCCTCGAGCTCGGTCGCTTCCACGCGCCACTGGTTGCGCCCGCCCACCTGAATAGCAGGCAGATCGCCGGAGTGAACCAGCGCATACGCCTGTGCCTTGGAGATGTTGAGCAGCTCCTGGACATCGGAGAGCAGAAGGAATCGCTTGGCCACCCGCCCATTCTGACACGCGCCCGCTGCCGCCACGAGTTATCCACAAGCCCTGGCGCGATTGCCGCCGTCACGGCATGATGGGCGCAATCACATGTGGGGGTGCACCATGGCAAACACGGCTGGCGCAGTGGCCGGGAGGGTCCGCAGGCCGTCGTGGCGCGATCCTCGGCTGCTGTTTGGGATCGCGCTCATCGCGCTCGCGGTGGCCGGCGTGGTGATGATTGTGCAGCGCGCAGACACCACCGAACCCTTCTACGCGGCCGCGCGTGACCTTGCCCCAGGGACCGTACTTGGAGACGACGACCTGGTGGTTGTGCACGTGCGCGTGAGCGCCTCGGAATACGTTCCACAGTCCAACGCCGTGGCTGGCAAGGTGCTTGCGCGCAGCATTGGCGAGGGTGAGTTGGTGCCCGCTTCCGCGCTCGTCGATTCCAAGGGATACAGCGCGCGGTCCATCGCTCTTGAGAGTGCCATGCCTCTCGCGGATGACGTGAGTGTTGGAGCTCTGGTTGACGTGTGGGTCACGGTGCAGAGTGACACCGGCGCGCATTCCACGCTGGTGGGCTCCGCCCTTGCCGTGACGGACGTGCGGGAGGCGAAGTCGGCGCTCGGTTCCGGGGGCGGGCAGACCGTCTACGTGGCCGTGCCGCTAACTGACGTGGCCAAGGTACTGGACGCGGTGTCGTCAGACGGTGCAGTTTCGATCGTGGCAGCGGGGCGTTGATGTGACACGCGTGGTGCTCGCGGTCTCCTCGCATGCCGAAGACGCGATCGCGGCGGCGATTGCCGCGCATCCGAGCCTCACGCTCGCGCGGCGTTGCGCGGATCTCGCGGACGCCCTCGCTGCGGCATCGGCAGGGCTGGCGCAAGTGGCGCTCGTCTCGCCACAGCGGCACTTGGACCGCGTGACGCTCGGTGAGTTCGCGCACATGCGCGTGCGGTTGGTTGGCGTGGCCGCGGACGATGACGAGGCGCGCGCCCTCGCTGGGCTCGGGCTCGTGGTGGTGCGCGCCGATGATCCCGCCGGGGTCGCGGAGGCCGCAGCCACGGCCCCCGCAAGTGCCGAAATGATCGCGGAGCCGCAGCCCGCGGCGGTAGCGGACGGCAGCATCGTGGCCGTGTGGGGGCCAACGGGTGCGCCGGGGCGCACGTCGCTCGCGGTCAACATGGCGGCCGCGCTCGCGCCGCACCAGTCCACCTTGGTGGTTGACCTTGATACGTACGGTGCCGCCGTGTCCCAGACATTGGCACTCGCCAACGACGCGCCAGGCATTGCCGCTGTTGCACGCGCCGCAGCGCAAGGCGAAGTGGACGCCGCAACGGTGCGCCGCCATGCCTTGCGCGCCGCCCAGAACCTCAGCGTCCTTACGGGCTTGCCTCGGCCCGGCCGTTGGAGCGAGGTGCCGGCCGCGGCGCTCGAGGCCGCGTGGCCCGCAATGCGCGCCGCCGCGGATGTCAGCGTGGTGGACTGCGGCTTTGGTTTGGGCGGCGAACAGCAGGGTTCCCGGCGAGACGGGGCGGCCCTCGCGGCCCTCAATGAAGCCGACGTTGTGGTTGCCGTTGGCACCGCCGAACCAGTAGGCATGCAGCGGCTCGTTGACACGCTGGGTGACCTTGTGGACGCCGTGCCGGGTGTGCGCGACAAGATGCTTGTGGCGGTGAACCGGGTGCGCCGCTCGGTGGCCGGCCCCAACCCGGAGCGGCAAGTTGCTGACGCGCTCGCGCGCTACGCCGGGATCGGCCAGGTGTGGATCATCCCGTGGGATCCCCGCACGGCCGATCTCGCTGCGTTGCGCGGCGCAACCTGGCGGGAAGTGGCGCCAAGGGGAGGGGCAACCCTGGCCGTCGGCCGAATTGCGGAGGCCGTGTCCACAAAGCTCAGCGGCGGCGACCTTGCCGACACACCGGAGCGGACCAGCGAGGCCGAGCCAGCGCTGACAGACTGAGGGCATGCGCGTCTTTGTCCCGGGTTTGATCGATGAGTTGCGGCACTACTCCTCCGGCCATTGGCAGCCCGAGCGGGGGTACGCGGTGACAGAGCGACTGCTTGAGATCAGCGCGTACGACGACCCCGACGAACTCGCCGAACAGGCCCGGGATGCGGCTGCGGCGGATTCCATTGTGGTGCTCGGTTCGCGGCTGCGCCTGGTGGTGGCCATTGATCTGTCGCGCGCGGACGTTGCACCCGTGCCAGACGCCCATCCGGCAGCGGTGACGCTCTCGGGCCGCGTCATGCCGGATGCCATCGCGTGCTTCTTCCTCGACGAGGCGGACGCTGAGGCTGACGCCCGCGCGGCGGCAGGAGGTGACGAGGACGCGCTCGAACGGCTTGAGGAGCGGGACCTGCTTTGGTACGACGTCAGCGAACTGGACCAGTTGCCGGTTTAGCACCGCGTGTTGCGCCCGCTCTCGCCTTCCGGGCCGTGTGCGTTTGGCGCACCATGGTCACGGGCCGATGACGCTTCGTAACGATTTGATTTCATTGGCTGGCAGAAGCGTTGCTCCCTTTGACACTGCGCGGAAGCCGGTCCTAAGGTGGCATCGGGCTCGTGAGAGAGCGTTCTCTCCAACTTGGAGAGCGCTCTCTGTGCGCAAGGCATGGTCTATGCGGTCCGTCTTGATATACGACACACAAAGGAGTGGCAGTGGGTACATTTAAGGCCGGCAAGGGCCTCGCTTTTGCGGCGGGAGCGGTGTCGCTCGCGCTTGCGATGGCGGCATGCAGCAGCAACCCAAGCGACCCGACTCCGGGCGCTACCAACACTGGTGGGACCGACGACGCGCCGGTTTCGCTCACGATCGCGACGTTCAACAACTTTGGGTACACCGATGACCTCCTCCAGGAGTACATGGACCTGCACCCGAACGTCACCATTACGCACAACATCGCGGCAGAGTCCGGCGACGCACGTACCAACTACTTCGCCAAGCTCGGCACCGGTGGTCTTGCTGACGTTGAGGACATCGAGATCGACTGGGTCCCCGAGGTCATGAAGTACTCCGACATGCTCTACGACCTCTCGTCCGACTCGGTCGAGGGCCGCTGGCTTGACTGGAAGACCGCAGCCGCAACCGACCCTGACGGTCGCCTCCTTGGCTACGGCACCGACATTGGCCCCGAGGCCATCTGCTACGACGCCTCGCTCTTCGAGAAGGCCGGTCTTCCCACCGACCCCACCGAGGTTGCAGCGCTGTTCGCCGCAAACGGCGGCGGCTGGGACCAGTACTTCGAGGTTGGCAAGCAGTACCAGGCTGGTGGCGGTAAGGCGTTCTTCGACAGCGCCGCTGGCATCTGGCAGGCCATGATCAACCAGCTGCCTGCTGCGTACGAAGACCCCGAGACGGGCGCGATCATCGCGGCCGACAACCCGGACGTCAAGAACATCTTCTGGCAGGTCCTCGAGGCATCCAAGACGCTCTCTACGCACCTCGCGCAGTGGAACGGCGAAGCAATGGCCAACCAGGACTTCGCAACGATGATGTGCCCAGGCTGGATGCTTGGTGTTATCCAGGGCAACGCCCCGGACGTCACCTCGTGGAACGTCGCAGACGTCTTCCCCGGCGGCGGCGGCAACTGGGGTGGTTCCTACCTCACCGTTCCTGCTTCTGGCAAGAACCTCGAGGCAGCCAAGGCTCTCGCCGACTGGCTGACCGCTCCTGAGCAGCAGCTCAAGGCCATGGCAAACGCGGGCACCGTCCCCAGCCAGGTTGAGGTCCTCGACAACAAGGACGCCCTCAACGAGGCGTTCGCTTCCGGAGACTCGCCCACCAAGGCCGAGTACTTCAACTCCACCACGCTCGGAACGATCTTCTCGAACCGCGCAAACGCCGTCACGGTGTCTCCGTTCAAGGGCGTGAACTACGTCTCCGTGAACGACGCCTTCAACAATGGCCTGACTCGTGTCGATGTCGACAAGTCGCAGACCATCCAAGAGGCATGGGACCAGGCGATTTCCGAAGTGAAGGCCATCGGCTAATCACTGCCTAACCCAAACACGGGTTCGGTCCGGGTTGCTCGCGCAGCCCGGGCCGAACCGTGTGGGTATTTTTCGCATTCGCGTAACTAAGGAATCGACACTCCGATGGCATCCACAACTGAAGTCGCCAGCCGCCCAACAAGCGAGCGGCGACCACAAAAATCTTCGACGTTCAGCAGGTGGGATCACAAATACTCGCCATACCTGTACATCGCCCCGTTCTTCTTGGTCTTCATCATTACCGGGCTGTTCCCGATCATCTACACGGGATACATCGCGATGCAGGATTGGGACATAGTCCGCAACACCGGTACCTTCACCGGGTTCGCGAACTTCACGTTCGTGCTCCAGGACCCGATGTTCTGGAAGGCTCTTCGCAACACCTTCTCAATCTTCCTGATTTCTTCAGTTCCGCAGATACTGCTGGCGATGTTCATCGCCGCGATGCTGGACTACAACCTGCGCGCACGCACCTTCTGGCGGATGGGCGTGCTGCTGCCGTACATCGTGGCTCCTGTCGCGGTGGCGCTGATCTTCTCCAACCTGTTCGATGACAGGTACGGCCTGGTGAACTCCGTGCTGGAGCACCTGGGCATGACGCCCATCGGTTGGCACTCCGAGGTCATCCCTAGCCACATCGCCATCGCCACCATGGTCAACTTCCGGTGGACGGGCTACAACACGCTCATTCTGCTGGCCGCGATGCAGGCCATCCCGCGCGAGCTGTATGAAGCCGCCGCCATCGATGGTGCTGGTGGATTGCGCCGGTACATTTCTGTTTCCGTTCCGCAACTGCGTCCCACGCTCATCTTTGTGATTATCACGTCCACCATCGGCGGACTGCAGATCTTTGACGAGCCACGCATGTACGACAACACGGGGCTGGGAGGGGCGAATCAGCAGTGGCTGACGATCACGCTGTATCTATACAACCAAGGTTGGGGCAAGTTCGACTTTGGTAGAGCATCCGCAGCCGCGTGGATCTTGTTCCTCATCATCATCATATTCGTGCTGATCAATCTCTATCTCACGAGACGCCTCGTGGCCGATGACAATTCTCGGAGGAAGTGACCGTGGCAAAGGTACGTATTCCCACCGCTTCCCGGCGCCCCGGCTGGCCCATTTACACGGTCCTGTGCGTTGTCCTCCTGATTGGGCTCTTCCCGTTCTACTGGACCTTCCTTATCGGCTCTGGCGACCAGAGCACGTTCGCCCGGTTCGACGCGTTGGACATCGACTCCTGGATCCCTGCCGGCAATTTCGCCTCTAACGTGCAGACGGTTCTCCAGAACTCAGCAGTTGGTTACTGGCGCAGTCTGGGCAACTCGCTCATCGTGTCCATCACCGTCTCGATCACCACAGTGCTCTTGGCAACGTTGGCCGGATTCGCCTTCGCGAAGCTGCGCTTCCGCGCGTCTGAGAAGCTGCTCATCTTTGTCATCGCGACGATGGCAGTGCCCGTGCAGCTCGGCGTGGTGCCGCTGTACATCGTGTTCTTCAAGCTCGGGATGGTTGGCAACCTGTCCTCGGTCATCATTCCGGGATTGGTCTCCGCGTTCGGTGTGTTCTGGATGACCCAGTACATTCGTCAGGCGCTGCCCGATGAACTCATCGAGGCCGCTCGCGTTGACGGCTGCAACACCCTGCGCACCTTCTGGTCCATCGTGTTGCCTGCCGCCCGGCCGGCGGCCGCGATGCTCGCACTGTTCACGTTCATCGCGTCCTGGACCAACTTCTTCTGGCCCTACATCACGCTCGGCAACTCGGACAACAAGACGCTGCCCGTTGCATTGCAGGTGCTGTCGGCGAACTACTTCGTTGACTTCTCCATCGTGATGACCGGCGTCCTGATGTCAACGATCCCGCTGATCATCCTCTTCATCGTGGCAGGCAAGCAGCTTGTCTCCGGCATCATGCAGGGTGCCGTCAAGGGTTAAGACGATCGGCACTGTTGGTGCGCGCGCAAGGCGTGCGCACCAACAGGATCGACGCCAAGAAGGGTCACATAGTTGTGAATGCCAAGGGAACGCCAACGCTGGAGATGGTTGCCGCGCACGCAGGTGTGTCGCGTGCCACCGTTTCTCGCGTTGTCAACAATTCTCCCTCGGTAGACCCACGCCTAGCAGAGCTTGTGCGGCACTCCATCGCGGAGTTTGGCTATGTCCCCAATCGCGCGGCGCGAGCCTTGGCGCGGTCCAAGACGCACTCCATCGCGCTCATTGTTCCTGAGGACGTCACTCGCTTCTTTGGGGACGTCTACTTCGCGGAGATCGTTGCGGGCATCAACGACCGGCTCGAACGCTCCGACTACGTACTCGCGCTCTTTGTTGCTACCCAGCAGCCGGAGGCGAAGACCGTGCGGTTCCTCGCAGGCGGCGGCGTCGATGGGGCAATCGTGGTGTCCCACCACGCCGACGACTCGTTCGTTGGCCAGGTGGCGCGGGCCATGCCAGTGGTGGTTGGCGGACGTCCGTCCGACGACGTTGCGCAGGTCTCGTACGTGGTGGACGTCGACAACGTGGCCGCGGCAAAGACTGGCACCCAGCACCTTATTGATACCGGCCGACGCTCCATCGGCCACATTTCTGGACCGCTCGACATGCGCTCGTCGCAGGATCGCACCACCGGGTGGGCGCAGGCGCTCGCGGAGGCCGGACTCGATCGAGGGCCAACCGTTCCTGGTGAGTTCACTTCGCTCGGCGGACGCAATGCCATGGCGAGCCTGCTTGATGGTGACGTCCCCATCGATAGCGTGTTCGTAGCGTCGGACCTCATGGCGCTGGGTGCGCTCATCGAACTGGAGCGGCGCGGTGTGCGGGTGCCCGACGACATCGCGCTCGTGGGTTTCGACGACAGCCCCATCGCGACCACAACGTCGCCTCAACTGACCACGGTGCGGCAGCCCGCGCGGGAGATGGGCCAGTTCATGGCGGACACGCTCGTGGCGCTACTAGAAGACGGTGGACCCCGGCAACGTTATGTGGAGTTGCCAACGGAACTCATCATTCGCGGGTCCGCCTAGGCTTCTGCGGTCCCAATCACATCGAGGGCGGCGCGGTGCAGCAACCCGTTGCTCGCGATCGCGTCGATTCCAAAGGGGCCCGGCGTTCCCGTTAGCGACGTGAACTTGCCGCCTGCGGCCTCTACGATCGGCACGAGCGCGGCCATGTCGTACAGCGCCAACTCCGGCTCGGTGGCGATGTCCACGATGCCCTCCGCCACCATCATGTAGCTCAAAAAGTCGCCAAATGCCCTGGTACGCCACACGCGGCGGGTGAGTTCTAGGAAGTCGGGCAGCAAGCCGCGCTCCTCCCAACCCGAGAGTGACGAATACGAGAGCATCGCGTCGGGCAAATTGGAGCGTTTGGAAACCTGTAGCCGCTCCGCGCGGCGCAATGAAGTGCCCTTCCACGCCCCATCGTCCTTGGCGGCGAACCAGCGCATGCCGAGCGCGGGGGCGCTGACCACGCCCACCACGGGCTTGCGCTCGTCAACGAGGGCGATCAGCGTGGCCCACACCGGAATGTCGCGAATGAAATTCTTGGTGCCGTCAACGGGGTCGATGATCCACTGGCGCGCCGAGCCGCCCTTTGAGCCAAACTCTTCGCCGTACACGGCGTCGCCGCGGCGCTCGTGCTCGAGGATCTTGCGAATCATCTCTTCCGCGCCGCGATCCACGGCGGTTACAGGGGTCTCGTCGTCCTTGAGTTCTACTGTGAGCTCGCCGCCGGCGAAGTTTGCGAGGGTGAAGCGATCCACAGCGTCGGCGATGCGCATCGCGAGCTGGAGATCCTCGGCGTAGGGCCCGGTTGGTTGCATGCTTTAAGGGTAATGGCGTGCGCGCGGGGGTTTGGGAACTGCGCGCTCGTGGTCCGACGTTGGGGCTGGGTATTCGCAGTGGGGCCAAGGTGGCGTCGTTCTTGCGGTTCTTGCCGTTCTTATTGGGGGCTGCCAGTCGCGTCACCGGGGGGTTGGAACTCGCGTCAGCGGGGGCTGGAACTCGCGTCACCGGGGGGTTGGAACGCGCGTCCCCAGGCGGCCGCTTTGTGAAAGTTATCCACTTTTGGGCACGGTTCGGTAACGGTCGCGGTGCGGAGCCCGTTTTGGGCCCGTTTTTAGCCCTCGGTGTCAGACCCCTTCAGTTGACTGGTGCCATGACCTTTTCGCTCACCGACGTTGATGCGGCAACTGTGCCCGCTCGCGCTTTTGAGGGCACCGACCTGAGCTCACTGCCGCGTGCGGAACTAGTGGAACTGCTGACGGTCGCGTCCGCCGGGCGCAATGCGTGGGACCTCCTGGTCGCTGGCGTCGCGGGGGAAGTGGCTCACCGCTCCCGTGCGGAGGATGGTCCGGGTGGTTTGGCCCGCCAGCAAGGATTCGCATCCCCACAGCAATATGTGGCCAGTGTTCTTGGTGCGTCGTTTGGTGCCGGGGCACAACTGGTTGCCGCAGGTAGCGCGCTCGCTGAGGACCGCCCGGTCGCTGATGGTTTGCGGGCAGGGCTGTCTGTTGCGAAGGCAGAACTGATCACCAAGACGCTCGACGCCCTGCCTGGGGACACCGAAAAGTTGGAAGCGAGGCTAGTGAGGGCCGGCAAGACGTTGGACTACGGGAAGTTGAAGATGCGGTGCCGTACCGATGGTGCACGCCACGACGCGGCGCACCTTGAAGGCAGGGAACACCGGCAAGCAGAGTCCCGGTGCCTGGAACTTAAAGAGGACATTCAAGGTGTCGTCCACATCACGGGCCAGCTAGACCCGGTCAGGGCGGCGTTCGTCACCACCTACCTCAATGCCCAAGTCAAGGCAGCATTCCAAGCCCAACACGACGACACCTCTGACACCGACACCGCCGACATCCGCACCGCCACCCAAATCCGTGCGGACGCCTTGGTGGCCCTTGCTGTTCACGGACTGGACTGCGACTCACCCGCATCAGGAGTCAAGACCACCGTCATCGTGCGCATCAACGAAGAAGACCTCAAAAGCCAGGTGGGCACTGCCACCTGCGACGCACTGGGCACCCCCATTTCCTTGAGTGCTCTGCGTCAGATCGCGGTGGACGCCACGATCTTGCCCATGATCGTGAACGGCAAATCTGAAGTCCTAGACATGGGACGAGAACACCGGTTGTTCAGCTGGGCGCAACGCATGGCCCTTGCCGAACGCGACGGTGGCTGCGCCAAATGTCACGCCCCCATCTCCCACTGCATCACCCACCACATCAAATGGTGGTCACGAGACGCCGGTCCCACAGACCTCCGCAACGGCGTGCTGTTATGCGTGCGCTGCCACACGCAAGTACATCGCGATCAATGGGACATATACGTCGACGACAACAACCACGTGTGGTTCACCCCACCACGAAACATCGACCCTCAACAGCGCCGACAGCTTGGCGGCCTCGCAGCCCTCACTACGCCGTGAGGGCCCGTAGGCACGCCTGCACGCGGGGGTCTATGAGCGCAGGTTGTGACGGGCGCGCCCACACGGCTAATCAGGATCAGTACGAGTCAGCGGCGGCACGGGCGGCCAGCAAGCGGCGGATGGATTCCACCCTGGCCTGGCGATTGGGGGAGCCGTCGGCCCAGATGTCGAGCTCGCAACCCAACTCGGCAGATTCATGGAAGCAACCGCGCGGACAGAATTCTTGAGCCGCTGCTGCCACGTCCGGGAACGCGTTGATGAAGTTCTCGACGTTCACGTGCGCCAAACCAAAGCTACGTATACCAGGGGTGTCGACGATGAGACCGCCCGTGGGCACCTCGTACCGAATGGCAGAAGACGACGTATGGCGCCCGCGCCCCGTGACGTCGTTGACTACGCCAACGGCGCGCTTTGCGGTGGGGACTAGGGCATTCACGAGCGTCGACTTGCCAACACCGGACGAGCCTACGAGCACAGTGGTGAGGCCCTGCAGGCGATCGCGGAACTCACGGAATCCGGCGTCCGCTTCCGGGCCGCCCTCTCTCCGCACCGACGTCTCGATGACGCTCACATCCAATGGCTCGTACTGCTCTCGCAAGAGGTCCGCGCTCGCTAGATCCGCCTTTGTGAGTACGAGTATCGGCGTCATGCCGGCATCGAATGCCGCGATGAGGAAGCGATCGATCATCCGTGGGTTGGGTTCGGGGTCCGCGAGCGCCGTCACAATCGCCAGCTGATCCACATTCGCAACGATCACGCGCTCAGTGGGATCGTCGTCGTCGGCGGTGCGACGCAAAGTATTGCGTCGTTCCTCGCGCCGCACCACGCGCGCCAACGTGTCCGGGGTGCCCGAGGTGTCACCCACCACCGCCACCGCATCGCCGATCACGAGGCCGCGTCGGCCAACTTCGCGCGCCTTGACGGCCATGACGACAGCGCCCGGTGCCCGTGCGGTGCCCGCTAGTTGCGCTGTGCTGTTTGACGACGCTGTGTTGTCCATTTGCACCGTGTAGCGGCCGCGGTCAACGGCAATCACCGTTCCCGGCAGAGCGTTCTCGTGGGCTGGCCGCGTTTTAGAACGCGGCCGCGAACCACGCCCGGGCCGCACGCGCGCATCCGACTCGTCGTACTGACTCCAGTCGTTCACGCGCTGCCAAGGTCTGCGGGCATGCGCCAAGCCTATCGACCAGGCGAAACACCGCGGCAACCCCATAAGGTTGGGACCGAGGAGGCGCCGTGAGCGTAAGCAAATTGAAGGTTGCCGTTGTAGGCACCGGTGGGTGGGCCGCACAGCATGCGCGGATCTTTTCCCGGCGGCCGGATGCGGAGCTGGTGGGGATCGTGGGCCGCGATGTCGAGCGGACCGCGGCACGAGCGCACACGTTTGGCACCGAGCCATTCACTGACATCGACACCATGCTCGCCGCAACCACTCCAGACCTCGTCACCGTGTGTCTGCCCAACGAAGTCCACTACGGGCCAACGCTCCAACTGGTGAGGGCGGGTGTGCCCCTCCTCGTAGAGAAGCCCCTGGTATTTGACTTGAACGAGGCAAACACCCTGCTGCGCGAGGCCGCCGAGCGCAATCTCTTCTTTGCCATCAACCTCAACCATCGCTACGCCGAGCCTGTGCAGCGCGCCAAGGCCCTAATCGAGGATGGCCAACTGGGTGACCAAGTCTTTGCCACCTGGCGCTTTGGAGGCGAGCCAAACTTTGGCACCAGCCCTCACGCGAACCTCATCGAGACCCAAGTGCACGGTATCGACATGCTCGAGCACTTGTGTGGGCCCATCGAGTCGGTAGCCGCACAAATGACGGACAAGACGCGTCCGGGGACTTACACCACGCTCGCTGTCGCGTTGAAGTTCGCCAGCGGGGCAGTGGGGAGCCTGGTTGGCACCTACGACTCGTCATACGCGTACCCGGGCACGCAGGTAGTGGAAATCAACGGCACTGCTGGCAGGCTCGTCATTGAGGACACCGTCAAGCGATTGACGTTCAGCCGCGCGGGCGAGGAGACCCGCGAGGTGTGGGAGGCCGGGTACTTCAACGACGAGGCGCGCACCTTTGAGTACACCTTCGATCGCCATGTGGACGCAGTGCTGGCCGCGCTGCGTGCCGGGACGGAGCCGCCGGTGCATGCGAGGGCCGGCCTCCGCGCGCTGGCGGTGGCCATGGCAATCGTGGAGTCGTTCGAGCGTGGCGCGCGTATGACCGTCTAATCCGGCAATGTGCCGGTGACGTTCTAAGCGGACAGCGCGTGTGACCGTCTAGACGGACGGTGTGGGGGAGTCGAGCATCGCCTGCCACATTTGAGGGAAGTCGGGCATCGTCTTGGCCGTGGTCGCTACGTCCCGCACCTGTAGCCCCGGCACCGCGAGACCAATGATGGCGGCAAACGTCGCCATGCGGTGATCGTGGTACGTCTCCATCACGGTGGGCTGCAAGCCGGCAACCGGCATCCCGGCAAACTTGAGCGAATCGTCGCCAGCGAGGCATTGCCCACCAACCCGCTCTACCTCCGTAGCGATGGCCGCGAGCCGGTCCGTCTCGTGCCCTCGCAAGTGCCCAATCCCAGTCAGCTGCGAAGGCCCGGAGGCGAGCGCGCACAGCGCCGCAATAGTTGGGGTGATCTCGCCCGCAGCGCTGAGGTCGGCCTCGATGCCCTTGATCACCCCGGTGCCGGTGACGCTCAGCACGCCGTCCTCGAGCGAGCACCACGCGCCCATGCGCTCAAGCAGCTCGGGGAAGAGTGCCCCCGGCTGAGTGGTCTTAGCTGGCCAACCCGGAATTCGCACCGTCCCACCGCCAACGAGCGCGGCCGCAAGGAACGGCCCCGCGTTGGACAAGTCCGGTTCCACGCGCACATCACCCAAGCGGATGGGGCCAGGATGCACCACCCAAGTGGTCTGATCCGGCTGGTCAATCCGCACACCGGCGTCACGCAGCGCGGCACACGTCATATCGATGTGCGGGAGGCTCGGCAGGTGCTCGCCAACGTGGCGAATGGTCAGCCCGCCACGCAATCGCGGCGCCACGAGCAGCAGTGCGGTAACAAACTGCGAAGAAGCCGAGGCATCAATCGTGACCTCGGTTGGCATTGGCTCTGGATCGGCGGGCAAGGCGGCAAAGATGGCGCCCGACGCTGTGCTCGCCTCTGGCACGGGCGTCACCGTAAACGGCAGGGTGCCGCGGCCATCATCCGTAACGGTGGCTCCAAGCGCCCGCAGCGCATCGAGCAGCGCCCCCATGGGCCGCACGCGCGCGCCCTCGTCGCCGTCAAAGCTCACCGGGCCGTCCGCGAGCAGTACCAGGGGCGGCACAAACCGCATCACGGTGCCAGCGAGCCCGCAGTCGATGCGTCCGCCGCCCTCAAGGGGGCCGGGGTTGACGAGCCAAGCGTCGGCATCGGTGGTCTCTACGTGCACGCCCAGCGCGTCAAGCGCCCCAATCATGAGTGCCGAATCGCGAGAGGTGAGGCCGCCGCGAATCGTGACGGGAGCGTCGGCCAATGCCGCGAGCACCAAGAAGCGATTGGTGAGGGATTTTGAACCCGGAATGGAAGCGGTCGAATCGAGCGGCCGCAGCGCCTGGGGAGCATCCCAGATCTCGCCCGGAGCCGTCCCGGGCGCAGCCGTCACCGGAAGTATTTCTTGAGCTGCGAGCTGGCGGCCTTTTGCGCGGATGCGACCTTGGCCTGGTGCGCCTTCTCGTGGGCCTTTACCTTCTTGGCCTTGGCACGGCTGTTGTGGCGAGCGGAGTGGCCAGCAGAGGCAGCGATGAGCACGCCACCAAGGAGCGCAACGTTCTTCATGAGGCTCTCGAGGCCCTCACGGCGCTTCTCGGGATCGGATTCCTTCCAGAACGGCCGGTCCAAGCCAAGCGTGCCGCCATGGAGTGCCGCGAGCAGCAACGCGGACGTGCGCGGGGTGCGACTCAAGGCGAGCGAGACTCCCGCCGCGGCGGTTGCCACGCCATGCGCCTTGACGACGTCTTCAGTGGAGACGGAACTGAGACCCATGTCCGCGAGCACGGGGTCGAGTTCGGGCGCCACCTGGGCGGCGCGAGCCTGGGGCGAAAGGGTGGCCTGCACCCCCGAATAAACGAACCACGAAGCGAGTATCGGCCGAGCAAGCTGACGCAAAACCATTCCCCTACCGTACCGCGCGTTTGGCGCACACGTTAAGGCGGGCGCCCGCCTGGGTCTCTCCTAGGCGAGGCACGGACGCGCAACTTCCCACGCGCCGCAACATGCTGTGGAATGCTCCGAAGGCGCCGTGCGTTTCACCACTCATGACAACGACCCTCGTTCGACGCCGCCTTCCTGGCTCCGGCGTGGTGAGTTCGCGCTCGAGAGGGGTAGCCTCGTCCGTGATGACTACTGAGCAAGTGACCTTCGAAACCCAGGCGCTGTCCTACATGGACCAGCTCTACGCCGCGGCTATGCGCATGACGCGCAATCCAGCCGACGCGGAAGATCTGGTGCAAGAGACATACGCCAAGGCTTTCGCTGCCCAAGACAAGTTCACGATGGGCACCAACCTCAAGGCCTGGCTGTACCGCATCCAGACCAACGCCTTCATCAACACCTACCGCAAGAAGCAGCGCGAACCAAAGCGCTCGGACGCGGAGAAGGTGGAGGACTGGCAGCTTGCCGCCGCCGCCGAGCACACGTCAAGCGGTTTGGCGTCCGCCGAGGAAGCCGCCCTTGACTCATTGGGCGACGAAGTCATCAAGCAAGCCCTCTCTGAGCTCAGCGACGAGTTCCGGATGGCCGTGTACCTGTCCGACGTCGAGGGCTTCGCCTATAAAGAGATTGCGGAGATCATGGATACGCCAGTTGGCACCGTGATGTCACGGCTCCACCGCGGCCGCAAGCTCTTGCGGGAGAAGCTCAAGGATTACAGCACCGAGCGAGGAACGTTCGAGGCGCCCACAACAGAATCATTCAATGGCGAGTGTGCAACTGGGGAGTCGTGCAATGGCAAATCATGAGTGTGAAGAGGCTCTTGACCGCCTCTTTGAATACATCGACGGCGAATTGACCCCGTCGGAGTTGGAGCACGTGGCAACTCACCTCAAGGCGTGTCCGCCATGCGAGGCGGAGCGCCACCTCAACGAGAAGATCAAGACCCGCGTGAGTGCCACGGGCGGCGACAGCGCTCCCGACGCCCTTCGCGATCGCATCGTCGAGACGTTGCGCATGGCGCGCGAGGGCTAGCCAG
>CAYMRO010000003.1:2013-7523 GCA_964392875.1 uncultured Demequinaceae bacterium | reverse complement strand
GCGGCCTTATCTGTGGCGTTGACTCAAGCGTTGGGACGCTTGCCGTGGTTGGCGCCTGACTTTGCACGCGACTTGCGCTTGCGGCCTTTCTTGCTCATGACGTCCCCTTTCCTGGCTTGTTGGCGACCGGTCCATGACTGGTCGATGACTAATAACTGACGCTAGACGACCATCGATTGTCCCACACGAGCCGGATTCGTCACACCCGCTATACGAGCGCGGCGCCCGCACGTAACCTTCCTCAAGAGACACCCAGCAAATGCCGATGGAGGTAACGTGACCGAACAGCCTGCATCCGTGATTCCGTTCCTGCACGCACTGGCTTCTACCGGAGGCTCGGACCTGCACTGCAAGGTGGGTTCGCCGCCTCGCGTACGTGTGAACGGGCGGCTCCGCAAGCTGCAGGTGCCACCGCTGCGCCCCGAGGACACCCGCAATATGGTTGCGCAAGTGCTGCCTGAGGACCTCGTGGCCACGTTCCGCGACACCCACGAGGCCGACTTCGCCTTCTCGCTCAGCGGTGTTGGTCGCTTCCGTGTCAACGCATACGTTGCGCGCGGCACCGATTGCCTCGTGTTCCGCCGCGTTGCCGTTGGAGCGCAGGGCTTTGAGGACCTGGGCGTGCCAGCCGTAGTGGCCGACCTCGCGCTTGAGCCTCGTGGTCTCGTGCTGGTCACCGGCCCAACGGGTTCCGGCAAGACCACCACGTTGGCATCGATGGTTGACCTCATCAATACGTACCGCGAAGTCAACATCATCACCATCGAAGACCCCATTGAGGTGCTTCACAGCGACAAGAAGGCGATCATCTCGCAGCGCGAGATCCGCTCCGACACACTTGACTTCACCAACGCGCTCCGTGCCGCGATGCGTCAAGACCCTGACGTCATCATGGTTGGCGAGATGCGTGACATCGAGACGGTGCGCGCCGCGCTGTCCGCTGCCGAGACCGGCCACCTCGTGCTCGCCACGCTGCACACCGTAGACGCCCAGGACACGATCAACCGCATCGTTGACTTCTTCACCCCGCACGAGCAGGCCCAGGTGCGCGCAACGCTCGCCCAGACCTTGCGCGGCATTGTCTCCCAGCGGTTGGTGCGCAAGGCGGACGGCTCCGGTCGCACACTCGTGGCCGAGGTCATGGTCAACACGGGCCGCACCGCTGAGGCGATTATCGATCCCTCCAGCCAGCCGCCCATCACGGACCTCATCGCCGAAGGCGACTACTACAAGATGCAGACCTTTGATCAGCACCTTTTCCAATTGGTGCGCGATGAGGTCACCACGCTCGACGACGCTCTT
Organism: uncultured Demequinaceae bacterium; assembly: GCA_964392875.1. Taxonomy (GTDB): domain Bacteria; phylum Actinomycetota; class Actinomycetes; order Actinomycetales; family Demequinaceae; genus Demequina. Next base: position 6,221 of record CAYMRO010000003.1, on the reverse strand, counting down.
GCCATCGCCTCGCGCCCGCACGATCTTGGCGTGGCGCTGCGCACCTCCGGGGTGGTTTAGCAGGCGCTTTGCCTGGTCCCGGCCTAGACCGCTGGGGCCTCGATGCCTAACCAGTCGTGCCACGACGAGTTGAGCACGAGCCACGCCATGAGGCCGTAACCCGCCTGCAGCGGCAACGCGCCGTCGCCGAGCGACATGTCCGCTTGCCACTGTTCGTGACGAGCAAGCGGCCCATACATGTCTACGTAGGGAGCGCCGCGGCGCGAGGCCGCGTCCTCGCACAGCGCCGCAAGCTCGGCCACGCGCTGGTTCATCTCTGCGAAGTCGCCGCCCATGGGCGGGGGACCAACCACCATGGCCTGGAAACTCAGCGCGCTCGCGCGGTCAAGCGCGTTCGCGAGGTTGAGCCGCGTCATGGTTGGGCTCACGCCACGGCGAAGATCCGCACGGCCAACGGCGAACACCGCAAAGCGAGACGACTCGTCCGCAAACTGCAGGCGTCGCAGCGCCTCCTCGTCCCAACGACTCGTGAGTTCGCCACTGGTCTCGCCGGGAACGGCGAGCGTATGGAAGCGCGAGTCAGCGGCTAGCTGCAGTGTGCGCGCGGCAACTCGTCCGGCCCAGCCCAGCGCCTTGGGGTCTCCGTGGCCAGCTACCAGCTCGTCGCCAATGAGGAAGATGTCTCTCATCGGCGGAAGGCCTCTTCAACCAGGTCTTTCTGCTGTGCCACGTGGCGAGAGGAGAGGCCCGACGCTGTTGAGGCTGAGCGCGGACGTGACACTACGCCCACGGCTCGGGAAATTTCTTGCGGCAGGCTCGTGGTGATGAAGCCCCAAGCGCCCTGGTTGAGAGGCTCCTCTTGGACCCACACCACTTCGGCATCGGGGTAGGGAGCGAGCGCCGCACGCACGCCATCGCCATCGATGGGGTACAGCTGCTCGAGCCGCACAATTGCAGTAGCGGTGTCGCCAAGTCGCTCTCGCTCGGCAACGAGGTCGTAGTAGACCTTGCCGGCACACAGCAGCACCCGATCAACGCCTGCGGGGGCGATCGGATCCGGAATCACTGGCAAGAACGTGCCCGTGGAGAATTCCTCAACGTCAGATTGCGCCGCGCGCAGGCGCAGCATCGACTTGGGTGTGAAGACGATGAGCGGACGTCGCGGACGGTCGTATGCCTGGCGTCGCAGCAAGTGGAAGTAGGAGGCAGGCGTGGTGGGCGCCGCCGCGATCATGTTGTCCTCTGCGCACAGCTGCAAGAAGCGCTCGATGCGCGCGGACGAGTGGTCCGGCCCCTGACCTTCGTAGCCGTGGGGGAGCAGCAGCACTACGGACGACGCCTGGCCCCACTTCTGCTCTGCCGAGGAGATGAACTCGTCGATGATGGTCTGGGCGCCATTGACGAAGTCGCCAAACTGCGCCTCCCACAGCACCAGGGCGTCGGGGCGCTCAACCGAGTAGCCGTATTCAAAGCCAAGGCACGCGTACTCGGACAGCGGCGAATCGAAAATGTGTAGCCGCGCCTGATCCGAGGACAAGTACAGCAAGGGGGTCCATTCCGCGCCCGTTGCGCGGTCGTGGAACACCGCGTGACGCTGCACGAAGGTGCCGCGCCGCGTGTCCTGCCCCGCTATGCGCACCGGCACGCCCTCCTGCAAAAGAGTGCCGAAGGCGAGGATCTCGCCGTAGCCCCAGTCGATTCCGCCCTCGCGGCTCATCACCTCGCGGCGCTCGAGCAGTTTCTCCAGCTTTGGATGCACCGAGAAGCCTTCCGGCGGGCGCACGTGCGCCCGCCCAATGCGCTCAACCTGGGCCGTGCTCACGGCGGTCTTCCAACCAACCATGACGCCAGCGTCGGACGATTGCGAGGCCGGCAGCTCAAGCCCACGAATGGACTCGGTGTCGCCGCCCGGCTGGTAGCCGTCGCGGGTCTCCACGAACACGCGCTCCAGCTGAGCGAGATAGTCCTTCGATACGGCTTCTGCCTCGTCCGTTGTGATGTCGCCGCGGCGAATCAGTGACTCGGTGTAGAGGTGGCGCACGGAGCGCTTGGCCTCGATGAGGTCGTACATGCGCGGTTGCGTCATCGAGGGGTCGTCGCCCTCGTTGTGGCCGCGGCGGCGGTAGCAAATCATGTCGACGATGACATCGCGGCCAAACGCCTCGCGATATTCAAAGGCGAGGCGCGCTGCGCGCACACATGCCTCGGGATCGTCGCCATTCACGTGGAAGACGGGGATCTGGTAGCCCTTGGCAACGTCGGTGCAGTAGCGGGTGGACCGCGAAGACTCGGGTCCGGTAGTGAAGCCCACCTGGTTGTTGATGACCACGTGAACGGTGCCACCCACCTTGTAGCCCTTGAGCAGCGCCATGTTGAGCGTCTCCATGACCACGCCCTGGCCGGCGAATGCGGCGTCGCCGTGGATGAGGATGGGCAGCACGGGGTAGCCATCCGTGGTGGGGTCCGCACCCAAAACGTCGAGTTTGGCGCGCACAATGCCCTCGAGCACCGGGTTCGCGGCCTCAAGGTGAGAGGGGTTGGCCGCGAGGTACACAACGGTCTGTGCGCCGGACTCCGCCGTGAAGGTGCCCTCCGTACCCAGGTGGTACTTGACGTCGCCCGAGCCCTGCACGGAGCCGGGAATCGCCGTACCGTCAAACTCGGAGAAGATCTGCGAGTACTTCTTGCCTGCGAGGTTGGTGAGGACGTTGAGGCGGCCGCGGTGCGCCATGCCAATGCAGACTTCCTGGATGCCGGATTCGGCGGCCGAGGACATCACCGCGTCGAGGAGGGGGATGAGCGACTCTCCACCCTCAAGCGAGAAACGCTTCTGGCCCACGTACTTGGTCTGTAGGAACGCCTCGAATGCCTCCGCGGCGTTGAGACGATGCAGGATGCGCAGGTGCTCCTCGCGCGCGGGCTTGGTGTAGCCGTATTCGAGCCGCTCCTGGAACCATGCCCGCTGGGCGCGGTCTGCGATGTGCATGTACTCGAGGCCAATAGTGCGGCAATAGGCGTCGCGCAACCGCGAGAGCACCTCTCGCATCTTCATGCTCTCCCGGCCGCCAAAGCCCGGCGTCGCGTAGGTGCGGTCCAAGTCCCACAGTGTGAGGCCGTGGGTTTGCACGTCGAGATCGGGGTGCTTGCGCGGGCGCGAGCTCAGCGGGTCAACGTCCGCCATGAGGTGCCCACGTGACCGGTACGAGTGGATGAGTTCGGCGATGCGTGCGGGCTTGATCTTCTCCGCGTCATCGTTGGTGGAGGAGTCTTGCACCCAGCGCACGGGCTCGTACGGCACGCGCAGCGCGAGGCACACGCGATCGTAGAAGCCGTCCAGACCCAGCAGCTTCTGGTGCACGAGCCCAAGGAACTCGCCAGACTGTGCGCCTTGAATGACCCTGTGGTCATACGTGGACGTCAGCGTCATGACCTTGGAGATTCCAAGGCGAGCAACGGTTTCCTCGGATGATCCCTGGTATTCGGCGGGGTAGTCCATGGAACCCACGCCAATGATGGTTCCCTGCCCAGGCATCAGGCGGGGAACGGAGTGCACCGTGCCGAGCGTCCCTGGGTTGGTGAGCGTGATGGTCGTTGACTGGAAGTCGATGGGTTGTAGGGCTCCCGTGCGCGCCTTCTTGATGAGGTCGTCGTAGGCGTGCCAGAACTGGGCAAAGTCCATCTGGTCGGCGTTCTTGATGTTGGGCACGAGCAGCTGCCTGGAGCCGTCATCCTTCGCAAGGTCTACCGCGAGACCGAAGTTGACATGCTCTGGGGTGAACGCCGCCGGCTTGTTGTCCTCAAGCGCGTAGGCCACGTTCATGGCAGGGAACTCCGCGAGCGCCTCCACGATCGCAAAGCCGATGAGGTGCGTGAAGCTCACCTTCCCGCCGCGAGTGCGCGCCAAGTGGTTGTTGATGACCACGCGGTTGTCCATGATGAGTTTTGCGGGAATGGTCCGCACCGAGGTCGCCGTTGGCACGGCGAGGCTCGCCTCCATGTTCTGCACCACGCGAGCCGCCGGCCCGCGCAAACGCGCAATTCCCTCTTGCACGTCCTTCGCCGCGTGCGCCTGGAACTCCTCGCGCTGCAAATACGCGGCGGTGGGCGCCTGGGCGGTGGCGATGGGCTGGGTTTGGTGAACCTCCGGCTCGGGGGTGGGCTCGGGGGTGGGCTCAGGGGTGGGCTCAGGTGCAGGTGCGGGTGCGGGT
>CAYMRO010000003.1:0-2003 GCA_964392875.1 uncultured Demequinaceae bacterium | reverse complement strand
CCGCGCGGGGAAGTGGGGGGGGGGGGGGGGCGGGGGGGGGGGGGGGGGGGGGGGTGGGGGGGCGCGGGGGGGGGGGGGGGGGGGGGGGGGGGGGCTCGGGGGTGGGCTCAGGTGCAGGTGCGGGTGCGGGTGCGGGTGCAGGAGCAGGCGCGGGTGCAGGACCGGGCGCAGGCGCCGGCTCAACGCTTGCGCTCGAGTCAACTGCAGCGTTGGGCTGCGGCTCCCCAAGCACGAGGGAGGCGACGCTCGGAGCGTTGGGTGTACGGGAAATGGCGGTGCGGTCTTGAGGCGCGGTCGCTGTGCCTGGCGCGGTGGTGTCGGGGGACACGAGTTATGCGGTCACTTTCTTTCGCGTGCGCGATTGTGTATTTGTCTATCATCCAGCCTAGACGGCTTGCGGAGCCCCAGCGTCACCGTGTTTGGTCAAATTGTTACCGGCGGGACAACCCCCGGCCCAGGTATAGTGGCGACACCCATGGACGACCATAGACGGGGCCACTCGTGACCCCCTGGCTGCTCATCGGTGCAGGCGTTCTGCTGACGCTTGGCACCGCGGTGTTTGTCGCGGCCGAGTTCTCCCTTGTCGCCATCGATCCGGCCCACGTACAGGGCAAGCGGGCCAATCGGGTGAAGCGCGCGCTCGCGAGCCTGTCAACGCAGTTGTCTTCTGCGCAAGTGGGCATCACGCTCACCACCATTTTGCTGGGCTACACCGCTCAACCCGCCATCACCGAGCTCTTGCGAATCCCGCTAAGCGACTCCACGTTGAGCCGCGCCGCCGTGGCCGCTATCGCCGGCACGTTGTCGCTCATCATCGTCAACGCGTTTTCGATGATTGTTGGCGAGTTGGTGCCCAAGAACCTCGCGCTCGCGGAGCCGATGCGCGTGGCACGCGTCGCCGGGCCGCTCATCTTGGCTTTCACGGCCGTGCTGGGACCACTCGTGCGGTGGCTCAATGCCGCCGCCAACCGCATCTTGCGCGTCATGGGGATAGAGCCAAAGGAGGAGCTATCAGGAGGGCGCTCCCCGCAGGAACTCGCCACGTTGGTGCGCCGCAGCGCCGAGGCCGGCACTCTGGACGCGGACACGGCACGTCTGCTCACGAACACCATCGAGTTGGACTCGTTGAGCGCCGTGGACGTCATGACGGACCGCACGCGCGTGGTCATGCTGCCAGCCTCCGCAAAGGCAACCGACGTACTCAACGCGGCCAGAGCGTCGGGCCACTCACGCTTCCCAGTGACCGGTGACGGGCCCGACGACGTGCTTGGCATTGTGCCCCTCCGCGCCGCTATTGGGGTGCCGGTTGAGCAGCGGGACGACGCTCCCGTCACCGAACTCATGGCGGCGGCGCCGCGCGTGCCGGAGACGCTGCCGTTGCGCCCGTTGCTCGTGGAGCTCCGTGGCCTCGCGCTGCAGTGCGCAATCGTGGTGGACGAGTACGGCGGCACGGCCGGTCTGGTGACGCTCGAGGATCTCATCGAGGAACTCGTTGGCGACGTCTCTGACGAGCACGATCGCCGCCGCCCTCCAATGCACCGCGCTCCCGGTGGCGCGTGGATTGCGCAAGGAGACTTGCGGCCAGACGAGGTAGCGGAGTCCTCGGGCCTCAGCGTGCCCGAGTCGCCCGCCTACGAGACCGTTGGGGGATTTGTCATGGCGCGGCTTGGCCGGGTGGCTGCCGTTGGCGATGTGGTGGAAGTGGACCACGTGCGGGTCACCGTGGAGCGCATGGAGGGGCGGCGCATCGACAGGGTGCGCATTGAGCACGTGGATGAGGACGAGTCATGAGCCTCGGCCTCATATTTGCCGTGATTGGGCTGCTGCTCGTCAACGCCTTCTTTGTGGGCGCCGAATTCGCCATCATCTCCGCACGACGCAGCTCCATCGAACCGCGAGCCCTTGCGGGTTCACGCGCCGCCAAGACGGTGCTGTGGGCCATGGAGCACGTCTCGCTCATGCTCGCATGTGCGCAACTGGGCATCACGGTGGCATCCATTTCA
>CAYMRO010000002.1:15916-31616 GCA_964392875.1 uncultured Demequinaceae bacterium | reverse complement strand
CAGTTTGGCGCAGATCTCCTGATTGGAGCGGCCCTGCGCCATGAGCAGGAGCACTTCGCGCTCGCGTTCGGTGAGGGTGTCAAACTTTTCGGCGCCCGACGTCACGGGCAGTTCCGCGAGCCGGCCAAGCAAGCGGCGGGTTGAGGACGGCGCAATGACAGCGTCGCCTGCGTGGACGGTGCGGATGGCGTGCAGGAGGTCCTCGGGCGGGGCGTCCTTGAGCAGAAATCCGGACGCACCGGCCTTGATCGCCGAGACCACATACTCGTCCAGATCAAACGTGGTGAGGATGATGACGCGGGCATCAGTGGAGGCGGTCAGTGCGGCGCACGCGGCTATGCCGTCCATGCCTGGCATGCGGATGTCCATGAGCACTACGTCCACATTTGCAGGGGGAATGAGGCGCAGCGCCTCGTCCCCATTGGCCGCCTCAGCGACTATCTCCATGTCCGCTTGCGAGCCGACCACCATGCCAAAACCCGCGCGGATGAGCTGCTGATCGTCTACGAGCGCTACGCGGATGGTCATGACGCGAGTATCTCGCGCGTGCCGAGCGGCAGGCGCGCCCGCACCACAAAACCGCCGCCGGCACGCGGACCCGCGCCCAGGCTGCCGCCAAAGAGCGCAACGCGTTCCGTCATGCCAACTATCCCCGTGCCCGAGCCATCGCCGCGCGCCGCCGCGCCCCGGCCGTCGTCGCTGATGGTGAGGCTGATGGCGTCTGGATCCCACGTCAGCTGGACGTACGCGGTGGGGCCGGGACCCGCGTGCTTGAGGACGTTCGTGAGCGATTCCTGCACCACGCGATAGAGCGTGAGACCCGTGCCGATGGGGAGCGGGCGCGGCGTGCCGGTGGTGACGAACGAGACGTTGAGACCGCCTTCGCGCATCGCCGCAACCAGCACCGGGATGTCATCGAGAGACGGTTGCGGACCCATCGCCACGTCACCGTCGCTGTCCCGCAGCACGCCAAGTAGTGCGCGCATCTCCGCGAGCGCGGAACGGCTCACTTCCGCGATGGTGTCGAGCGTGCGGGCCGCCGCCTCCGGATCGGTTCGCGAGGCAAAACGTCCGCCGTCAGCCTGGGCAACCACCACGGACAGGGTGTGAGCAACTACGTCATGCATCTCGCGAGCGATGCGTGCGCGCTCGGCCGCTGCGGCCAACTGAGCCGATGCCGCGGTGTCTCGCGTGAGCGCCTCCTCAAGGGCGCTGGCATCGGCCTCCGAGCGCCGCCACAACCAAAACAGCACGGAAGTGGTCGCGGCGAAGAAGCCAACGAGCACCCACGCGAGCAGTTCCATGCGCACACTCTATTGCTGGGCGGGTTTGCCCCTCTGGGCCAGGGCATCCGCGAGCTTGGCACGGAAGCGCTCTTCCGGCGTGGGGCCGTTGTGATCAGTTGCCAGGCGAGCGCGAAGGGCGCGGGCCTCCGCCTCGGCGCGCTTTTGCGTAGCCGGATCGGCGGACATAAGTCGCGTTGCAAGGCCCATCGCGTCGCGAGCGGCGCCCTCGAGGGCGGTCATGAGGGCGGTGCCGTCTCGCAGGAGATCTTGTGGCGGGAGCCCCGCGCGTTGCGCGAGCCAGGTGACACCTGGGCCGTGGTCCGGGGTGGTCATGAGTCCTCCTAGGGGTCGTTGAGGTGGTTTGCGGCGCGGTCGAAGTCGGCGTGAATTTGGCGGATGTTGCTCTCCTGGGCCATGCCGAGATCGCGGAGGGTGGCACCGGTGAACCGGCCACCGTCCGTGGTGTCGCGGAACCAGAAGGACAGGGGCGCGTCGAGAACCTGCGGGGCCAGGTTGAAGGCGGCGACGTTGCCGTCCCAGAGGACGGTTGGCAGCACAGATCTGAGTGCCTGGATGTAAGAATCCGGGTCGCCCAGCCGTTCCGCTTCGAAGCGAGCCTCGAGGACCTCGTGGAACGGCGCCTGCTGATACATCCCGACGCCACGGCGGCCTTCCCTTCCCTCTTCGCCGCGGTACGCGACGCCAGAGTGGAAGCCCAACTCGACCTGGTAGAGCCAGTCGGATATCGAACGCCGATCGGGAAGGCCCGTGACTTTGTAGTAGACCCTGGTGGTGTCGGTGCGCAGGTGATGGAAAACGTTGATCCACTGGACGCCGGTGTGGAATCCGGAAGCTGACGGCGAGGCCTCGACCGCCGTCTGCATGACCCGCAACAGCATCGCCGTTGGTATCCACTCGTGGGTACCAGGATGGAGGCCGCGGAAGGCGCCTTTGACGTACTCCTTGCTTGGGCGGTGGGTCCACGCCCAAGTAAGGCGCGGCAGGCCATACCCATGGGCCGGGGAGCCTCGTGCCATGGCTTTCATGAACACGAGCAGGTCGCCGCCCACGGCAGTGACGAGCGGAGGGTCGGTGTCATGCGGAGGACGCGGCGGGCCGTCAATGGACCCCGGCGTCACCCCAGACCGGCTCCATTGCATAGCGTCGATCGCGGTGCGTAGCTCCGTGTCGATGGTGTCTACGTTCGAGGGAATGCCAGACTTGAGCGCAGCGACGTACGCATCCCCATATGCGCGACGCACCTGCGTTCCGACCCCGGCTTCGCCGCCGTGGGCTCGTGCCCACGTCCAGAACGCGGTGCCCGTGGCCTCCTCTTTGGTGTGATTGCTCTCGGTGAACCACTCGAGAAGGGTGGGCGGAATGTCACCGCGCTGGGCCACGGCGTTGGCCGCGGCCATGGCAGAGGTGGCCGCTGTTGGCGCTGGCCACAGCGGTGACATCGCTGACGCACCTTGTGCCACGTAGGTGCTCTCGCGGATGTCACCTTGCAAGCGCGTGTCTGCGTCAGCGATGAAGGCGGTGACGTGTCCGGGCAGCGCACTTGCGATCGCAGCCAGGATTGCCGCCTCGTCCTTCTGGCCGAACAGTTCGAAAGCCTGCCGCAGCGAGCTCGCAAGGGTACGTTGTGCTGCCTCGATGCTTCCGTCGTCCGGAGGGTCGTTGTCGTCCGTGGGTTCGGCGAGCGCGGCGCGAAACGCGGCCGCAAGTGCGTCAGCGTCATTATTGAGAGTGGCGACTGCCCCAGTGATGCTTGCGAGGAGCGTCTGCCGGGTGGTGTATTCGGCACCTTCATAGGTGGGGAGCATGTCGTTCCACTCGCGGATTTTGTCCCCTACGGGTCCCGGCGTCGAGGCGACCATGAGCGATGCGTCGTCGCCGGAGACGTCGATCCAGAGCCTGTGGCTCTCGCCGCCGCCGCTGAAACGGACGGTCTCTCCAAGTTCCTCGTCGTCGTTGCCGCCTGCCTCGTCCTCTTGGTCCTCTTCGCCACCAATCCCCATTCGCCTCAGCAGCGCCCTTGCTTGGGTCACCAGGAAGCCGACGATGCGGTCGATGATTCCCAGGACGTACGCCTGCATGCGTTGAATCACCCCAGCCACCTCATCGGGAAGGTCGCCAAGGCCAAGCAGCCCCATGAAGAGATCGATGACCACCACCAGCATGGAGGCAAGCGCTCGCTCCACCACCGCGGCGAGCCCGCCGATGTTCCCCGCGATGACGTTCGCCATGCCCCCTACCACCGCTTGCACAAAAGCGAAGATGCGAGCGGCGTTGCGGAAGATCCACGAACACACTCGGTAGATGAGCATGATCGCTTGCGCTACCGCGCCCGCAGGGTTGAGCAACGAGAAGATGTACTCCGCAGCCTTGACTATGAGCTTTTCGACGATGAATTCGATGGCCGCGTCCAGGATCATGCCCACGATGTTCTCGGGGCTGAGCATGTCCTTGATCATGTTCACGAGGCCCTGCGGGCCTTGAGTGATGAGGGTGGAAAGGATCTCCCACGCGATCTCCAGGAGCTCCACAGCCTCCGGCCCCAAGTGGCGCACGAGAATCTCGCGAATGTTCGGCCAGGTGATGCCCATGAGCTGCAGTGCAAAGGTGACGAGCGACATGGGGTCAAAACTCGTGGGCATCGGGATGGGCGTGCGCAGGCTCGAGAACAGCCAGTTCCAGAACGCTCCAAGTAGGTGCGTGCCAAAGTTGTCAAAGAACTGCTGGAACCCCTGCTTCACGCCCGCGGTGAGGTTGTTGATGAAGTTCTCTGGGTTGTCGGCGATGTCGCTGATGACTTGCTCGATCTGCGCGAGCAGTGACCAGAAGGCGCCGGGCGGGATGCCAACCAGCCGCAGCAGTCCGTTGATGATGGCCTTGACCGGATCGTCAATGAACTCCTCGAGCGCGGCAACGACGCGGCCAATCAGCCCACCTGCCTCCTCGCGCCGTGCCTGCACCGTTGCGTGTGCTTCATTCACCGCCGCGATGGCGCGGGCCGAGACGTCTCGCACAAAGCTGGTTTGAGCGTCCGTCACGCGTGTTGCCAAGCCGTCGAGCATCCCGCCAAACCGCGCCCGCTCTGCGGCAACGAACTCGGGGAACTCGGACTCCATCTGGTCGAACATGCCGTTGATGTCGTCGCGTGCCTGGCGAATGATGGCCTGTGCCGAGGCAATGACCGCATTGACGTCAGACGAGATGGACAAGAGCGTCTCGCTTACGCCGTTGCCAAACTGAGTCTCTGCGCGGTTGTACTCCCGGATCACCCAACCCGGCAGCCCGGCAACGTAGTCGCCGATTGCCACGAGCGTTCCCAGAGCACCCGAGTGACGGTCCTCGATCCACCGTTGCACGGCGTCGAGCGCGTCGTGGAACTCCCGCGAGTGCCTCGCGAGTTCGGCGTCCCAGCGAGCCATGGCGGTGCGCGTGAGGGGGTCGAGCAATGCTTGGACGTCACGTTGGGCCTGGTCGTAGACGCCTTGCGCGCGTTGCGAGATGTTGTCGCGAGTGAGTTCCTCGCTGCTCGTCATGGTCCCCGAGGCGCCGGTGGTCGCGCCAACCGTGTGCGAGCGCGCCGCCCGCATCGCGGCCACGGCCTGCAGCTGCAGGTTCGCCATATCTGCCTGTGCCGAGTCGATGGCGGTCTGCTCCTCGGCCTGGATCTCCTCAGGCGTGCGCTGTGCGAGTTCGCCCAGTTCTCCGCGCGCCGTGCGCGCCGCCTCAAAGGGACCATCGGGGATTTCTGCAGTGACGCGCGTCTCCATGCCGGAATCGGCGATGCGCTGATCTGTTGCGGCCACGTCGGCATCAAGCGACGTGTTCTCCGGGGGAATGGGATCGGGTGCGGCACTCGCGGCGTCGACGCCCATTCCGGCCGACGCTCGGTCAGGTGGCGTAACCGGGTTTGGCGTGAGTGCGGGGCTGCCCGCGGGCGGCGTCGCCATTGCGTCATACGCACCCGAGACTTCGTCCGACTGCGCTTCCACGGAGCCCGTGACCGTGGCACCGGCGTTCTGCGCCTCTTGCGTTGGGTCCGTTGCGAGAAGTTCGTCCTCGTCTTCCGGGCGGTTCGCGGCTATCGCGTTGCGAATGCGTTCCGTGAGGGCAACAATTTCTGGGCTCGGCGGGGGCGCCCCTCCCAGTTCTGCGGCGACTTCCTCTCGCGCCCGCGCGGCCGTCTCCGAAGCGGGTTCTGCCACGGCCCCTCGCGCATCGGTGGTGTCTTCTTCCGCGGACGGCAAGTCTCGGGCCGCACGGGCCGCGCCCCCGGCCCCGCCAGCCACCGCGCCCCCGCGCGCGGCCGCCGCCGGAGTCGGCTCCGTTGGCGCCTCGGGCATGATGACCTCAACGGCGGGGGGTGCCTCGCCTTCTGCCGTCTCACCTTCTGCCGCCTCGCCCTCGGGGGCACCACCGTCGGCCCCCTCGCCTGCCGCCGCGCCTCCGGCGGGCACCTCACCGCCCGCTTCCACGGCGACCTCAGCGGGCGCCTCCCCAGCCGCACCGGCCGCTGGAGCCGAGAGAGCGTCGGGCACTGATGCTGGCACGAGGGTGGAATCCGGCGCGGGAACCGGCTCGCCGGGGGGTGGCGGCGCGTTCGGCGGGGGTGGGGCGGTGGCCGCGACCGTCCCAAACAGCCCCGCGAGTGCGGACCGAATGGCCGCATCGAGGATGCGCAGCGACTCCGGCGAGTCCACGCCGTAGATGCCGGGAGCGAAGAACAGGTCCTCGTTGCTCACAAAGGCGGGGGCGCCAGCTACGGGCGCATCCGGATGCACGGAGAACCCCGAAACGTCCTCGCCCAGGAGTCCGCGGAAGATCTCCGCGTAGCGCGGGCTGAGTGGCGCGCCATCGGGCACCGCTCCGTGTGGCAACTGCACGGTCACATAGAGGCCGTCAGCAGTTGCGCTGAGCGAGGGCGCGGCCGCGAACACGGTCTGGGGAGGGACGTCACGCAGGTCCACCCGCAACGTGGTGCCATCGAGCCGCACCGCGGGCGTCGCGAGCGGGGCCGTTGGTGACCATCCGGCAACGGACCACTCCGCCGTCCCAAGCGGCATGCCCAGCAGCTGGAGCGTTGCGCTCATGCGGACGTCGCCACTGAGGGTGCCGTCGGGACGGAATGCGGCGTGGCCCGTCACGTCGAGGAAGGGGCGCCGTCCGCTCAGCACCACCTCGCCGCCCTCGAGACCCCACTCGGCGTGGATTGCCTCAAGGCCACCGGCCGTGAAGCCAGCGAGCGGCGCCACGGAGGAATCGGCCGCGGGCCGAGGCACGGCATCGAGCACCCGCACACGCTCGCGGGGAGCGGCGCGCGGGGGTGTCGCCGCGCCGCGGGACTCCGCCTCGGGAGCGGTGCCGGCCTCGACGGTGGCCGTCACGTGCGCGCCGTTCGTCCCGCCTTGGTGAACTGGCGCCGGATGCCTTCCTCAAGGTGGGCGCGAGTGAGAGCCCCATCGCTATCGACCGCAAGGTAGGCGGCCTCGATGGCCGCATCGCGAATCTCGGCACCCGTGAGCGGATAACGCTCGGCGAGCTGGGCGAGGCCAAGATCGCCAAGCGTTGGGGTGGTTGACGGCAGCACCCGGTCCCACAGCGTGGCCCGCTCGGTAGGCCCAGGCTCTGGAAACTCCACCATCACGTGGATGCGCCGCCGGAAGGCGGAGTCGATATTGCCAAGCAGGTTGGTTGTGAGGATCACCACGCCCGGATGCGATTCGATGCGAGCTAGCAAGTACGAGACCTCTTGGTTCGCATACCTGTCATGCGAATCGCTCACCTCGGTACGCGAGCCAAACACGGCGTCGGCCTCATCAAAGACCAGCACGCAACGTTCCCGCTCCGCTCGCTCAAACACGGCTGCGAGAGCCTTCTCGGTCTCGCCAATGTACTTAGATACCAGGGCGGATAGATCCACAACATAGGCGGGAAGACCGGCCGATGCCGCGACGGCTGCGGCGGTCATGGTCTTGCCGGTGCCGGGCGGGCCGTGGAAGAGCGCGATGAGGCCGCCAGCATTGTCATGGTGGCGCGCAAAGCCCCAGTCGTTCACTACGGTCTCGCGATGTTCAAGGCGACGCTCAAGATCGGCGAGCCGAGCGCGGGCGCGCGGCGGCAGCACAACGTCGGCGAGCGTGTGCACCGTGGTGAGGGGCCGTGCGGGGAAGCCGGCCGTTGCCTGCGCTCGCGGCGGCAGCTGGCCCAGCACCCAGGCAACCATGCCGGGCTCGGCGGTGAGCACTGCCGTCGGCTCGCCTGCCGGGACCGCCGTGAGCAGGCCACACGCGCGCAGCGTGCCGTGCTCGCCGAGCATGGCCGCGGCATCGAGGCGCCCTGCGAACGTGCGCGCCATGAGCGTGCGGGCCACCTCAAGGGTGAGGCCGGGGCACTCGGCGCGGTCCGTGAGCAGCGCGTACGCCGCGGCAAATCTCTCGTCCACGTGCGGCGCGATCGCCGCCACGAGCACTAGCGCCTCCGGCGCCGTGAGCCCCGCCATCGCGATGGCCGCAGCGAGCGGCCCCACGCCGTCAAAGCGCTCGAGCGCGGGGATTCCTTCGTCCTCGGCGTCGATCGCGAGTGGCCGCTGCAGCACGCCGCCCTGGCGCTCCTCGATGCGCACTTGGATGACGGCGTCGAGCGCCTCAAGGGCGCGCCGCAACTCGGCGACGATGATCGCCGCATCGATGCCCTGCGCGGTGGCGGTCATGGCACAAACCTCACGGTGAGCATGGGCGACCATGGCAACGCGAACAATTCGAGCGGGTAGGGCAGCCGCGCCAGCACCACGTCAAGCGGATGGATCGCCGCAACGAGGCGCGCGGGCTCACGCTCCTCGTCAAGCACACCCGCGCGGAGAATCCACTCTTGACGCACAAACTGCGGGCTCGAGGCCGCAAACCCTGGGAGCAAACGCGCAAAGGACGTGAGCACATCGTCCGCCGCCGCCATCACCTGGTCCGTGTGCTCGAGCGGGGGGAGCTTCCCAACCGTCGGCTCCCAGCCAGCGAGGAACGCGAGCAGGGGATCGGCTGGGTCCGGGTTTGTGGGTTCCGCGAGCAGCGCGAATGCCTGCGCGCGCACGGCGGCTGGGTCGCGATTCGGATGCAAGTCAGTTGCGGCGCGAGCTAGATCCGCGAGCCATGGATAGAGCAGCACCACGCCAGCCGCACGCGTCACGCGTGCCGGGTCAATGGCGGCGCCGTGCTCGGCAGCGAGGCTCGCGAGTGCCTCGGCGAGCGCGAGCGCGGCCGGTTCACCCGGCAACGCGGGCCCGCCAAATGGTCCGACGCCGGATTCCCCACCCTCCGATGGCCGCTTCTCGCCGGGCACGGTTGGCACAGGGGAGCCTTCCGCTTGCGGCTGTGGGTTGGTATCCGGCCAACTCGGATCTTCCGCGACGGATGCGGCGTGCGCCTCGGTGGTCCCGGCTGCCAGACCACTGTTATGCGCTCGGACGGCGGTCATGAGTTCCACCGCAAGGCGCTGCGCCACGGCCACGAATTCAGCTTCAATGGGGCCGGCCCCGCGCACGAGCGCCATGAGCCGCAGCGCCGTGGCCGGAACGGGTGGCCGCGGCTTGGGCGTCGCGAGCCACGCCCGGGCACCGGCTAAGGCGTCCGCGAGCACGGTCGCGGCCGGTGGCGCGGCTAGAGGCGAGGCGGCGGGCCCGCCGGCCTGACCGTCCCCCAGAGAGTCAGGACCAGCTCGCCGCACGTGCGCTCCGGCGTCCAGCAGCGCTGCGCGAATGGCCTGCGCCCACAGCATGGCGAGCGTGGCCTCATCGACGTCTGCGGGATCAACGTTCAGTTGCACCCTGAGCGAGTCAAGTTCCACATCCGCGATGTCCGCGAGAGATCTATCCAGTGCGCTGGGTAGCGCACGCGCGGCCGCCCGCGCAAAGGCGAGCGGCTCGCCGCCGCGTACGCGCAACGACCGGATCATCACGTCTGTCACCCGTAGAACTCCTTGACCGCGCGGAATTGCGCATCGAGCTTGCTCTTTGCCGCACGGTCCGCTCCGGCAGCGCCCACGGCGGTGCGCAGTGAATCGAGCATCTCGAGGGTGGCTGTCTGTGCGGCCTCGAGATTCCCTGAAGCGGCGGCGAGTTCAAACTCGCCTTGGACGCGCTCTGCGTCGGCAACGTACCTGGTGAAGTTGCGATTTCCTGGTTGCGAGACGGTCTTGAGCGCCTCGATGGTCGATTCCGCAAACTCGGCAAGGATCGGCGCCGTTTCAAAGATCGTGCGGGGATCCCCAGTTGAAACCTTGGTGACCGCAATCTTTCCCTCAAGCATCGAGACCCGGTCGCTCAGCTCGATCATGCGATTGGTTTGCGCCTCAAGGGTGCTGACGCGATGCTCAAGCACGCCGGGGCTCTGGGCGCCCACCTGCAGCGTGAGCATCTGCGCCTTGATTCCGTCGAGCGATCCACTGAGATCGGACAGCTGCGCGTCGTAGCCTGCGATTGTCGCAGTGATCTCCGCCTGCATCGCTTGGGCATCGGCTACCACTTGGTGCACCTCAACCACCGCAGCCTGTGCCTGGGGCACCAGCGTTCCTGCTTGTTTGGCCGAGGTGACGGCGGGAATCCTGCCCGTTGCGATGACCACGTTTGCGGCGTCAGTTGTGAGAACAATCGTGTCGCTTGGGCTCGCACCGCTTGACGGCAAGTAGCCCGTGAGTTTGGTCGCTTCACTCGCAGACATCGCAAGCACCGTGGGAATGTCGCCGCCCTCAGTCACCACGTCTTTGACCGTTGCCACAGCGACGTCTGCGGGGTAGCCGAGCGTTGCCGCAATGCCCAAGATGCCGTCGTGGTAGTAGTTGAGCCCGGGCTGTTCGTAGATGTTTTCGAGATAGTCCGTGTAGCGATATTGCGGGTTCCAGACGGGGGCAAGCGGGTCCTTGATGATCCAGTGCTTGTTCCAATCGGGATTCACCTTCTTTGGCGGGGTGATCACGTAGATGCATTTGCCCTTGACGATTTCCATTCCCTTTGGGCACTTCACCACCACCGGTGGTTTCCCGCCACCGCCCGACGCTGGCGGCGGCACCGGCGGCGAGTACCCGTTGAGCAGCCCAACCAGTTGGTCCTCATACAACTTGAAGGGATGGGAGCACGTGCCACCCAGGAACGCCTCGGAGAAGCCGCGCGGAGGCTCCCAAGCGTGCCGGAACGAACAGTCGAACTTCCACGCGCTCGATTCGTAGTGGATCCACCCCAGCACTACCCCCGCGGGGTTCGCCGAGTGCAAGGCGTCGAGGCCAAACAGTGCACGCGCCCGGAGCAGATCAAGCGCGGCAAAGAGCACCGAGTTAATCCAGCCTGCCTTGTATCCCTTGGCCCCTGGGATGTCGCCGGACTCGATGGAAAACGAGTCGAGCACGGCGATGCTCGCCTCGGGCACTACATCTGGCCCCGTGCCGTTGCGCAAGCGCTTGGCGATGGCTTGCGCAAGTTTCTTTCCGCTAGAGGGCGTGTCTGAGGTCAAGGTCACCTCAAGGGGCGTCTGCGTCAGGAGCTCGTCTGCGGCAAACTTCAGCCACGCGCCGGTGATTTTGCCCTTGACAATGGTGACCTGCACTTTGGGCAAATGGACCTTCGCGTGACCAGCGCAATCGGTCTCGGAGCACAAGGGCGCGTGGGGGTCTCCCTCATGTACTTCAAGCACCGCCGAATAGCCTTCTGCGCTGGCGTCGATAAACGGGTAAGCGGTGGTCGCCGGCGTGACCGGGAAGGTTGCCGTGAAAGGGGTGTCGAGGAATAGCGGTTCCCCATTTTGATCAATGGCGAAGCCGGGGTCGATGGTGAGCGTGGAGCCACTCACGGAACCGGCAAGGCCGGCGTTGATCCCAAAGCCCACCATGCGTGCCACCAGGGTGTCCCGATACCGCAGATTGGTGGTGAGTTGGTTGAGCTCGGGTGCCGTGAGGGTCTGCCCCTCCACGAATTCTGGGTAATCGTTGACCGTCATGGCCGTGTCCTTCTCTAGTCGCCGGGGTGGGGGAGTCGCCCCACCCCGAGCTGGTCGATGGGCCGTTCCTGAGTTCCGCACTCAAATACATGGATGCCGGTGGCGTGGTCGATGACGGACACCACGGAGCAGAGCAAACCGGCGAGGCTCGCCTGATGCGCGAGGACGTCCGTCTCGTACTGGCCCACGTCTCCCTCTGGCACAAGTGTTGGGGCGTCGACGAACACGTTGAGGTCGTCGAACATGCTCGGCAGCACAAAGCACACGCGCATCGCGACGTGAGCTGGCGCGTACCAGCGAGCGAACTCGGTGGCCTCGGCGCGCCTGCGGTAGTCGCTGAACTGAGCGGTGCTGGGCACAAAGAGGGTTGCGGTGAACGGCTCGGATCCGTAGTCGCCGTTGGGCACCTTGAAGTGCTCCAGGAGGTACGGGCGAGCGGCCTCGCTGTCCGTGCCAAAATACACGCCGAACCAGTCCAGGAAGCCGCGCGGGGTGCCGCGCCGTCGCCAAAGCCGTGCCGATTTGGAGAGGAACTGTCGGCGCCGAGCTATTCCAGCGTCGGCCCTTCCCCAGGAGCCCGGAAATTCAAAGGCGACCCACTGCGCAAGGTCGTCGTACTGGCTGATGAGGGCCGTATGCAGCGCGTCCGCGCCGGCATCGAGCGGAAGACCGGCTGGCCAGCGCAGCGAGGCATCGGGGCCAAGCGTGAGTGGGAGGTCAGCGAGCCGTTCCACAAGCTGTTCGCCAAGTTCGTCTGCGAGGCCAAGGAACGCGTCAACCTGCTGGAACGACGCTGCGTCGTCTTGATAGACCGGCGGCAACTGCTGCGCTATTCGTGTGTATTCGGCGCTACGCATCGGCGCACCCTCCTTGCTTGGCGTAGTTGACGGTGAGGCAGTCATGCTCCGCCAGTACCGGAATGGCGTCCTTTGGCAGCACGACTTGCCCTGCCGACGCTGGTACCTCGGCGTATCCGTCCAGCTGCAGCCAGAGGTCCTCCACACCCAAGACGTCTGGAGCGCTCACGATGCGCTCCACTACCTCCGTGAACCGAATCGCCTCGCCCGGATTCCAACCAAGCGCAGGCTGTGGGGTTGGTGGCCATGGCCCGTCCACCACGTCCGTTGCCGCCAGAGCAGTGCGTGATTCCGGCCGTCCTTGGGCAAAGAAGGTGGCGACTGCTGACCGGACGTTGGCCTTCAGCACGGCAGAATCTGCCGTGACAGCGACGATGAGGGTGGCCCGCAAGGTAACGCCCAGGCGGCGCAACAGCGTGGCGCCAACTTCATCGCACACAACGCGCCGGGGATCGAGCGGATCCATGTCGTCTCTCCATGTGGGAAATGGCGAGTACACCTCCGAGCTAACGGCAATCGCGAGAACGGCACGCAGGAACGTCTGGTCTGCCGCGAGGTCCGGTTCGCCGTCCGCGCCGTTCACACGGTCAACGACCACGGTCACGGCCGCAGCCGCGGGGTCTTTGGCCCACGCCATGTGCGGATCAGCAGCTCCCAGATCGTCGGGATCGAGCACCGGCAGGCCGTGCCACGCGACCCCACCGAGGCGCCCTGGCATCGCCCACGCGCGCCCAACCTGTGGATGGCTGCGTGCCCGGCGCGCGTAGTCCAGCGCGGTCACCGGCTCGCACGTGAGCGCCTGAATACCGTGTGGCGGCCAGACCTTGGTGGCGCCGCCTTCATGTTCCAGATCCTCCGGAAGCAGCGTGGCCGGAAGGGGCGACAGGGCTAGTGAGAGCTCCGCCTGCTCCGCCGTGAGCCCATGCTCCTCAAGGCTCTGGACCACATCCGTCGCGTCCTGTGCGGTCGCCACGGCCACAATCCGCGGCGCGGAAGCGGTCATCGTCTCGCCCGCGAGCATGCCGCGTTCGCGCCGCACGAGTGCCGCCAACTCCTCATCCCACAGCGGCAGGGCGAGCGCGAGTCTTGCGGTGGCGAGCGCATCGCGTTCCGCAAGCGTGGTGGCCGCAGTGCCCGCCGCGTCCGCGCCCGCAACCGCGTCGCCAATGATGTCCGCGTGCTCGAGTGCCAATTGCCGCACAAGGCGCGAGCGCAGCACCGTCACCACGTCCGCGCGCACGGCAACCGGTGCGGAGGCGAGGCCGCCCGCGATAGCCGCCACGGCGTCGGGCCGCGATGCGGCCGCGCGCACCGCTCGCTCGGCGTCCCCTGGGAGCGCAGCGAGCGCCTCAGCGAGTGCCCCAAGGTCCGCTCCTTGAGGCAGTACGGCGTGCCAATGTCGCTCGTTCTGGTCAAGGTAACCGTGAGAAGCGAGCGGCCACGCCCCAAACATGGTCTCCGCAACGCGATAGTGCCCATCTGCCAGGGAAGCCGCGATTCCCTCTGCCAAAGTGATGCCGGGATCTGAGGGATTGTGATCCGTCCACTGAGGCGCACTCGCAGCAGCGTCCGCGGCGATTTGGCCGCGAATCGCCTCCCAGTCAGCGTCGGGCGCTACCGGAACAAACGCGCTGATGGGGTCCACGATCACAGCTGCTCCTCGCACGTCAGAAAGTGACTGCCCGCCGAGCAATAGAGCCCGCGGCAAGCGTCCACGTCCACGTGCGGCACCTCGCTGCCGCCGCTCAGCATCGCGAAGCTAGTGACGCGATCCACCATCGGCATGCGCTCCAGAGCAGCAATGAGTGTTGATGCGTAGAGCGTTACGCCCCACCGCTCCGGCCGGCTGCTGCCTGGGTGAAGCAGCGCCTCCAACGCGGTCAGCACCGCAACGCGCCCGTCGATCGCCGCGATCTTGGGAGTCAGCAGCACGCTCGCGGTGATCGACACGGGAACAAACAGGGGGCACAGCACGGCCAACTTGGCACCCATTGGCATGAGCGGAGCTAGCGTGGCGCCCACTCGTCTCGTAAGGCTGACCGACGGCCGTGGCGTGGCTTCCAGCGGACGGTCTGGCAGCAGCACCAGACCCACGCGACCCGGCGCTCGCAGACCGTCGGAGCCGGTGTGTGGCAGGCATCGCACCGCGGCCACCTCGGGGAACGCGGTGGTCACGTGCTGTTCGTAGTCCCACGCGGTTAACGCCCTGCCGCGGTGACGCACGAGCGCGGATGCGCGCATCGCGTATTGCTCGTCGCGCTCAGGCGCGCGTCCGCGCACGGAAGCCAGGTTCGTGACCTTCTTGACACCCCTGATGGGGGCGAGGGTGCCCTTGATGGTTCCTGGGGGAAGGGCGATGTCGCCGCTGGGATCGAGCGCCGGATCAATCGAGGAGGACACGTATTCGGCGAGCACTGCGTCGGGAATGACCGCGCGCAAGGTGCCCAGGCGCGTGGCGGTACCGGTGGTCATGCGGATCCATCGCCCCAGTGCGGCCCCAAGGTCGCTGCAGCCTTCTGCCCAGGCGAGCGGCGCCACAAACCTGACGAGGCCAGATTCGCGCAGTTGGAGCGTCCCGTCTGCCGTGGCTAGCGGTTGCCACGCGACACCGTCCCACCATTGCCACGTTGTGGCTTCATCATCCGTCATGCCGCACGGTGCAGCGGAGTCGAGTTCCACATAGAGAGAGACGGTGGAACCAAGCGCCGCTTCCGGCACTGTCACGCCTATCGCAACCTCGCCGTTGGTGCCGTCGTCGGCCACCGTAAGCACAAAGGGGCGCAGCGGCGCACTTCCCAATTGACGCTTGTGCCAGCCGTTGGTGGCCACCACTCGCGATGCGGCTTGCGCACGTGTGGTGTAGCTCAGCGTGATGGAGGTGGCGAGCAGTGCGTCCGGCGGCTTGGGCATATCGGGGATGTCCACATGCTTGACGGCTGCGGTGGCGAAATCGGCGAGGTCGTTTTGATATTGCGACCAGCCAAAGTCTCCTTGGCTGAGGAACGCGCGCACATAGTGACCCTCTTGACCGCTCACGGCATAGGCCTCCGAGCCCGGGCCATCACCCATCGACGCGTTGTCCACACCGTCAAAGTCAGGGCCAGGTTCGCCAAATGGGAGCCAGCCGCCGTTCGCGCGCCGCTGCCATTGCACAGACGGCGTGTTGGAGCCGCCAAAGTAGTCCACGACGTTGACGAGGTAGCCGATCGTGGAGCCGTGGGCGGCAGTCCACCAGTTGGTGACGGCATTGGAGTACCACGTCAACATCCCATAGCCGTAGGTGGAGCCAAGGATTGTGGTGCCATCCGGCGCCAGCGTGGAGATGGCGATGGTGGCATTGGCGAGGGGTTTGGTGAACGCCTCGTCGCTGCGCAAATAGAAGGAGTCGCCGCGCCGCGCCACCGCGCCAAACGGCTTGAACTCCTTGGTGATGTCCACTGCGCCGTCGTTGTAGAAGCCCGCGTCTGGCGCGATGCCCGTGCGCTTTGCCGTGACCGTCACGGAATCAAATGCAAACGAATCTGGGACCGCTACGTCGTGGGGGACAAACATCTCTACCCACGGC
>CAYMRO010000002.1:0-15906 GCA_964392875.1 uncultured Demequinaceae bacterium | reverse complement strand
CGGTGCTGGTGACGGTGAGCGTGAACTTCGCAGCCCACGGCTCGCCACCGCCCGGGTCCACACAGCCGTCGTTGAGGAGCACCGAGACGCCATCGCTCAGTGCGGTGTGACCGATGTCGTCGCTCATCGTCCCGTCCGCGCGCGGGTACCTCCACTTCACCCCGGCTGGCACCGGCGCAGTGGCCAGGGACGGCGTGCTGAGCGTGAACCGGAACTCTGCGATCAACTTGCCGGAGGTGAAGGCCAACAAGGGCGAGGAGATGCGCAGCACGTGCCCTGCGAGCGGCCCGTCTGGAGAGCCCGCGTTGGGTTCAACGGGAAAGCCGCTTGTTGGAGTGGCCTCAAGAGCCCGGCCCGGTGCCGGATCCAAGGGGCCGCCCGGCACGGTCACGCGCACCGCCACCAGCTGGGCTCCGTGGGCGGTCAGAGTATCGAGCGTGCGGTAGCGGCGCTCGTTGCCGTACGCGTCCTTGCCGCCGCGCAACAGCGTGCCCGCAGGGATGACCGCGGGTGCCAGGGCTGGCGTGACGGTGGCGTTCGCCACCACCTTGTCGGGCACGCTCGGCAGCCGCGTGATGCGCAGCAAGTCGGTGAGCCACGAGAGGTGCAGAGTGTTTGGCAAGGAATCAGCGTGCGCGTCGAGTTGTGCGTGCTGCGCGGCGACAGATGCCAACAAGGCGCGGTCTGGGTCGCCGGGCGACGAGAGTGCCCAGGTGCCGTCCGTGTCTTGGAAGAGGGCATCGCGCCACGTGAACTCTGGCGAGAAGTCCGTGAGCGCCGCGGCGGTAGCCATCTGCGCGATCACCTGCTGCGGGGTGCGGCTCATGCTGGCCCCTCCACAAAGAACGGCAACACGAGCGACAACGGGCGCCGATGACGGTCGATGCGGTAGTCGATGCGAACGTCTATGCGGTCATCTGCCTCGCCCGCGGGCTGTGCCTCAACGGCATCGACAATGACACGCGGCTCACCCAGGACGAGCGCTCGCCGCACGTCATCCGCCACGCGATAGCAAATGTCAGACGTGCGCGCTTCAAAGACGTAGCGATCAACACCCGCGCCAAATCGGGGCCGCATGACGCGATCGCCCAGCGCCGTGCGCAAATGCAGCACCAGTGCCTCCTGCAGGTGCGCGATGCCGTCATTTGTTGCCAACTTGGCTGGGCCGTCGGCCGTGCCACGGGGCCCAACTGGCAACTCCCAGCGCGGCGGGAACGCCCATCCGCTGCCAACTTGGGGGTAGTCGCTCACGGTCATCCGATCATCACCGTCACCAAGCCGGGCGCCACGAACGCGCCGCACGCGCAGGAATCGCCCATGCGCAACGCAGGCATCCCGCCAATGAGGACGGTTGCGGAGCCCGCCACAAAGGGGCTCGTTGGCGGGTGCGGTGGTGGCGAGGGGATCACACACGCGTGCATGTCGCCCATGACGGCAGCAGGCATGCCGCCAATCAGCACTGTGGGGGCGCCAGGACCTGTCACGACACCGCCGTGAATGGTGGTGTCGCCAAGGCGGGCAGCTGCTGGCACGGCGTCTCCTAGTTGATGTTCACGAGCGCGCCTTTGAGCCCAAGTGGCCCGGAGGCCTTGAGGTCAAAGGTCGCGGAGGATTCGAATTTGGAGGGGGCGGATGCCTTGCCCTCAAAGGTCATCGCGTCGATCTTCACGGTGCCCGCGGCGGCGCTCAGCACTAGGTCGCCCTGAGCTGCCTTGAGCTCGATGCCGTCGCTCGAGAGGGTCAGCGTGTTGCCGGAGTCCTTGTGGGTGACAACCACCTTGCTGTTGGCGTCGTCAATCAGCAGCGAATGGCCCTTTGCGCTCTCGACAGTCATCGCGGCGTTGTCCCCATCAGCGAGAGTCACCACATGCCCGCCAGGGGTCTTGATTTGCCGGATCGCGTTGTCAGAGTCCACCTTCACGGGAGGCGCGGCTTTGCCGTTGAACAACTGCCCAAGCACCACGGGATACGCAGCCTCGCCGTCCACGTACGCGATCACCACCTCCTGATCCACGTTGGGCACAAACACTGTCCCGTAGCCGTCGCCCGCATCCAGCGTGGAAAGCCGCGCCCACACGCCGTCGCCGTTGTCTTGACGCCACGGCAGCTGCACCTTGACCCGGTTGAGGCCCTGGGGGTCGTCAAGATCGGTGACAAGGCCAAGCGAGATACCGCCCGACGCTAGGGCCGGGTTGGGTGGCAGCAGCGCCGGTGGGGCGCCCAATTGCAGTTCGGTGCGGTAGCCGTTGGCAGACAAGAGATGGCGGGTAGCGGTGAGGTAGTGCGGGCCGCCCAGCCTGTCGCCAACGCCCATGAGTTCTATCCAGCTATCGCACCGGAGAGCGGGATTGCCGTTGACAAGTGCCGTGCCGTGAACCAGCGCGAGCGCGGAATCACGCTCGCGCGCAACCGCCCTGGCGTCGGCCGCCTCGGCGGAAACGTCGGCAGGCGTCTCATCCCTCGCCGCTCTCAATGGCCAGCCCGCGTCACCAATCGCGGCGTCGTGAGCCTTGCGCGAGCCCGTGCCGATGCCGGCACTTGACGCGCCCTGTTCCGACTCGGCCGCTTCCTTTGCGGATACGTCCCACGCCACCCCGGTGGCGTCGTCGATCGCATGAGCGATGTCTTGCGTGAGCTGGACCTCGATGAGATCGCGCGTGTAGTCCAGTTGAGGTGGGCTCGACGGCTGCGAAGGCGGTCGCATCACCAGTTTGTCTTCGCGGACATAGACAACCCAGCCCAGCACCGCGGCGCGCGCCTTCAGGAAGTCCCAGTCACTGCGTCGGTCGCTGACAACGGCTTCGCGCGTGACGCCAGTCTCCGCGTCCGCGCTCAGCGAGTAGTCCGCGGCGATGGCGCTCACGACGTCTGCGTCCGTCACCTCCGCAAGCTGCCGCGAACGTGGAGGGTGTTCCATGAGTACCGACTTGCTGCGCGCCTCGACCCTCAGCACGGGGCCACCGCCTGCGGGGAAGTGCGCTGTGAGGGAGACCACCACTCCGGCGAACACGGGGGTCAGGTCGCTGTGAAAGCCCATTGCCACGGCCAGCTCCTTGCCGGGGGCAAATAGCTCGCCATCGCTGTGGCGCACGGTGCGCGAGTCCGGATTCCAGTTCTGCACCAACAGTGCACAGCGCCCGTGCTTGCCAAGCTCTTCATGGACGTCAATGGTGATGACGTCTGCTGCGTCCGCCGCAGCGAGCGCGGTGCCAGCCACCGTGAGCTCAAAGGCGGGGCGGTCGGGCTGAGCCGGGCTCATCGAGCGCCTCCGGTGCGAGCTGCGATGGGTGGCAGGAGGAGCACTTGCCCCGCGCGCAGGCTGCGCGGGTTGGAGAGGTGGTTGGCGTGCGCCAAGGGCCGCCAGTAGGCAACGTCGCCATACACCTTGTCCGCAATGGCATCGAGGCGATCCCCTTCGCGCACCAACCAGGTCTGATACAAATCTGGGGACGAGGTGGCGTCATTCGCCTGCACCTCGGCGGGTGCGAGCGCCTCCTTGAGCGCGAGTTTGGCGGTGGCGCGCAGCGGCTCTCCCTCGCGCGTGAAGAGTTTGTAGGTGACATCCACTTGGGTCAGCAGGCCGCGGAAGGAGAAGCGGCCCCAGTGGGCGTGCACGTAGTACGGCTGGTGAGTGTCGCCGCGGAACTTCGTCAAGGCAACGAGGGAATCGAGCAAGTTGCCAATGGAGCCTGGCTCGCCAACAACGCCGGTGCCGTCCAGCAAGAGGTCAATCGATACTTGGTCCGGTTCCCCGCCGCTGAACGACTGCTGTGGGGTGGACGTGCCCGCAGACTGAGTTGCCTGGTACTGGTTCTTTCTCGAGAAGCTGAGCTCCGTGGGGTTGAGAAGAGCCGTCCAGGTGATCCCGGCAGGCTGGTGGAACTCAAGATCCGTGTACGCGTCGATGGTCAGCTTGGTGACCTCCGTGAGCAGTGGCATCAGCGGTCCCATTCCCTGCGGAGTATCTCCAGCACTCGCTCCGTGGAGCGCCGCACAATCGCGTCGATGTCGGCCTCACTCTGCAAGGCAGACGCGGCCTCCGCGGATGCTGGCGGCGATGCCACCACCTCGGTGACGATTTCGCCAATGACAACTGCCACGTCACACCCCCACGTCTTTGAGCGAGAGTCCGTGGTGCGCAATCTCCAGCGCTTCCACCGCCACGGCGCTCGATTGCGCGTCGAGATCCGGACCCGTGAGCTTTGCGGGCCACCCGCGCGTGAATGCCCACACCCTCACCGGCGCGAGCGCGCCGTCCACTGTGCCGATGAGGGTGACCGTCCCGCTGCGAGGGGTGACCACGCCCGCCACGTGAAACTCGTAAAACCAGTTCCATAGTTCTCGCGACGGCCCGGCGCCTTGGCTGAGCACCAGGTTTGGGGCCGACGCTCGGGTGGGGAAGCGGTGACTGAACCGGTTCTCACCGCCCTCCGCGTATTCCTCCACGCTCACCTCTCCCGCGAGTCCGGTGCACTTGCTGAAGCTGACGGTTGTTAGCCCGTCGATAGCGAGCACAAACCGTGCCGTGGTGAACGGCATGATCGCGGGAGAGGTCGCGGGGAGCACGTCAGGCGACCTCGATCTCGATGCCTTCGCAAGCGAACTCAACGGACTCAATGGCAACGTCGGTGCCCGTGGACTTGAGGCCCGGCCCCTCGATCTTGACGGGCCACGCTTCCTTGATCTTCCATGTCATGACGGGATCGCGAGTCTCGTTTAGCAGACTCACGGTGACCGCGCGCCGTGACACCGTTCCCCCGGCGATGGAGTTGTACCAATCGAAGAGACCGTTGCCGGCCTCCGCTGGCGCAATGCCGCGCTTGAGCGTGACGTTGGAGAACTTCCTGAGTCCCGGCTGTTTGCGAGTGCTCAGCTGCACGTCCGCTCCGCCGCGATATTCGACCACCTCGGCCTCCATGGTGAGGCCGCTGACCTCAGAGAAGCTCGACGTGTTTTGCGAATCGCCCCAGCTGACGGCGAAATGCAAGGTGGTGAGTGGATACATGATTGCTCCTTCTGGCTACTCGGAGAGCCGCTTGTGACTGAAGCGGAAGATGACGAACTCCGCAGGCTTGGCAGGGGCGATGGCCACCTCGGTGATGACCAGGCCAAGGCTGATGTCCGTCTCCGTCATCGTCTCGCCCAGCCCAATGCGCACGCGGTACGCCTCTTCCGGCTTGGTCCCGGCGAGCGCACCCGCACGCCATTGCTGATCGAGGAAGTTCTCTACGGAGACCTTTACGCGTATCCACGTTGACGCCGTGTTGGGCTCAAACACCACCCATTGGGTGGACTGGTCAACGCTCGTCTCGATCATGTTGAAGAGGCGCCTGACGTTGACGTATCGCCACGTGACGTCGTCGGTTGCGTTGCGCGCTCCCCACACCCTGGTGCCCCGGCCGGGGAACGCCCTGATGAGATTCACGTTGGCGGGATTGAGCAGATCTTGCCTGCGCTGCGTGTACGACTGGGTGAGACCAACCGTGCCGCTCACGCGCTCGTTGCCGGGTGCCTTGTGCACCCCGCGCTCGCGATCCGTCCGCGCGAACACGCCAGCGATAAACCCTGAGGGCGGCACCGTGGAATACCTGTCGAGCGAGTCGGGGTCAATCGTGACGATGGTGAGGTGCGGGGCATAGACCGCGGCGTACGTGCTGCTCACGGTGGAGTTGCGCCAATCGGCGAGTTTGGTGTCTTCAACATCTGGCCCATCGATGATCGCGAATCTGCGGAATTGTTCGCAGTGGGTGATGACCTTGCCGATGAGGTCCGCTTGCATGAGCGGGTCTTCGATTGCCGCCGCGTCGGGCGCGATGACGAGCGCGGGCTCCTCAACCGCCTCGAGTTGTACGAGGCCCTTGCGGAAGTCCTCATTGGTAGCCGCAGCGTCCCCTCCCGTGGCCGCAGCGGTGGCGTAGTACGGCATGCTCGCGAGCGAGACCGGATCGGCCGAGGCGGCGCGCGGCGCAACCCGGATGAGGTTGGACACGCCATTGACCACGCCGTCCTTCGCGTAATAGCGCGGGTGAGTTGGACTGAGCGAGAGGCCGTCAAACGTCTCCGTTGAGCCATCGGCCGCGGCGGTTAGGGCAAAGCGTTCCGTGGCAACGGATGCGCCGCCAATCGTCAATATGGCCTGCAGGCCCGTGAAGCCGGAGGCGTCCTTGGCCGTTGTCCACGAGATGACGTAGACGTCGCCGCCCTTTGACTCCACTGCCGTGAGCGGCACGTAGTCGGGTCCCAATGAGATGGCGTCGCCAACTGCGGGCGCCGAGGGAGCGCGAACTAGTAGCTGTTTGACGTTTGTCGCCGTGGTGACAACCGCGGCGTCGGTGTACGTCTTGTCGGCATCGAGTGCCGCGGACAGGTTGAACTGCGGTGAGGCGCTGCCAGCATTGCGGGTTGCCCTAATGGTGGTGGCGCCGGAGCCCGTGAGCTCAATGATTGTGTCCGGGGGAACCCAGCCAAACAGCGCGGCAATGTTGCTGTCGGTGCCCGCCGCATTGCTGCCGGCAACCAGTGCGAGGCCACCCTCGCTATAGAGGTTCGCGTAGAGCGGGTATTCGAGCACGGCCGGGCCCTCAGGCGCCACGGGTCCCACGGCGGGGAAGCTCGTTGCGCCAAACGTCGCGGAGCGGCCATCGGCGAACGTGATGCGCGCGGGTCCATGGAGCGTGGAGCTAGTGAGTTGACCCGACGCGGGCTTGGCGGTGGTGCCGGGGAAGGTCAGATTTGCGACGGTGACGTTCACGGTTGGCGGGGTGCCGCTTGGAGCGCCCGGATTGGCGACAATCACTTCAATGGTTGCCCGACGCTGTGCAACAGCGCTGCCTGCAACGTCAGTTGGGGCGGCAGCGAGGGTGAGCGTGGTGGAGGGCCCTTGCTCGGCCACCGCCTCCACAACGGCATCGGTCACGGCACCGTTTGGCGCGGTGACGCTGATCACGTCACCCGCCTTGAACCCCTTGCCTGAAGGAATAAAGAGGGTGGTAGATCCCCCAACGGAGCCCGCAAGAACGCTTCCAGCTGGCAACGTTACGGCCCCGGTAAACGTCACCGTCACGGCGGAGGCGCTGACGCCGCTCACCACGCCCGCGTACGAGAGCGGCTGGCCGGAGCCGGAGAGGGGCTGGGTAGCGGACACTCTGTCTCCCGCGCGCAACCCACTCGTAGACGCAAGCGGGAGCGAGTACTCGGGACTCGTGGTGACGGTGGCCGCGCCGGTGAGCACGCCGCGGAACAGGCTGCCCTTGCCGCCCCCGGACTCGCGCGCGAGGTTGATGGTCATCCCATTGGCCCAGGTGCCCGGCGAGCTCGCCGAGATGCCGAACGCATCCTCACCGGCAGTGTCGTGAGCCATCCAGGAAGCAGCCGTTGACGGGTCCACGCGGACTATCCACGCGGCCGGCCCGCCGTTCTCGAAGAACCCGAACACGGACTCTGCGGTGAATGAGCGGGACGTTGCCGTGCCAAAGGTCCTCACAAAATCGGACCACCCGGTCACTCGGCAGGGCACGCCAACCGGACCCTTGCGCGTGGTGCCCAGAACGGCCACCACGCTTGTTGAAGCGGCGGCAATCGGTTGCGGCCCCGAGGGGACCTCCTCGATGTACACGCCTGGTGATTGATAGGTCACGACAGCCTCCTTGGCTCGTCAGGTTGGGTCGACCACATAGATGCGGGTCTCTTTGTGCTCGTAGTCAAGGGAGACTTTGCGCACTTGTGTGGAGCCGATCAAGAGATCGGCGTTGATGAGGTTTGGCCCCCAAACTTGGGTGGCGGAGTAGACGCCAAGCTCGCCTTGGGTGAGGGTGACGGTGGGACTTCCCAACGTTCCCCGCACCTCAACGTGGAGCCCGCCACTGGGGCCAGCGGCGCCGGCAACGACAACCGTGAGGGTGAGCTCGGTGGGGTCCAGCAGAACGTCGATCTTGGCTGCCGTGAGGGCAACGCGCACCGAGTTGGGCGGCTGGTCCGGCTGGAGCGCGGGCAGCGCGAGCAAAGGCGCAAGGACGCCATCAGTGATGATGACGTCGAGAGATTCGGGCCCGTCCGTTGCCCACGATGACCCCACCACCACGGTGCCGTCCACCACGCGAGCCCACCACCCCGTCGGCCAGGCGATAGCACCAAGCCGAACGGCCGTGATGGGCTTGAGCGTGGCCGAATTGATTAGCCGCACAACGTGCCGGGTGGTGGCCGTGGTGGTCGCAATGACGGTCATGACGCCGCCACGTAGTCGATGCGGTGCTCCTGGATGCGTCCCGCGCCCTCGCGCTCGATGACCGGCACGGGGGCAACGTCCACTTCGTAGTAGAGCGCCACGGGCCCCGAGCGCCCCAGGATTCCCCAGATCTGATTGCGCTCATCGGCGGTAGGGCTGAGCATGCGGATCGTGATGGATTCCACCGCGGCGCTGAGCGGCGGCTGCAGGTCCGTGCGCTTGACGATGGGCGTGGTGTGAAAGGCCTGGGCGATGCGATCCAGCCGAATCTGCGCCTCGCCGTGCTCTCCCAGATAGGTCACCACGTACGTGAGGCGCAAGTGCAGCGGCGCGCGCACCAGGCCTTTGTGCCCCTCAACGAGCGGCCGATTGATCATGTGGGGGTGAGGCGCCACGGCGATGAGGGCCAGTTGTGCTGAGGTGCTGGTTGGCGCGTCGCCCGCCGTACTGAGGCTGTGCAATTCAATCCACGCGCCCATCTCTGGGGTGGCGGCATGGATGACGTCAACCAGCGCCTCGGAGACCTCCAGAATCACGCGTCGCGCTCCCACCTGCGGGGCGTGAGACCGTCCGCGTCAAGCCGCGCTTCAACGAGTCGCTGGATTTCCGCGAATGACCCCACGTACGTCTCCTCGTCGGTAGCGAGATCGCGGACCCTGGCGCGCACGATGAGAGGAAGCGATGCGACGTCTCTGGGCTCGGCCCAGACGTCGAGTAGAAAGCGGTGCTTCCACGTTTTGGCCACCAGGTTGCGACCCTTCTGCTGTTGGGGTCAGCCTGGCGGGCGCCCATCACGGCGCGGTCACGGAGTTGCTGCGGTGCTATCGCCGAACTATCACGGGGGAGCAGTCAGCGCAGGTGCGCAACGTGGTCCAGCGCGCGATCCACGATTTCGCTCAGTCGCGAGATTTCCCTGCGTGCCCGTTCCAACTCGGCGGCGAGGGCGCCGACGCTGGGGCTGGTGGCGTTATCGCCTCGCCGGAGGCGCGAGTACAGGGCAGTGGTCTCCGGCAGCGGGTCCGCGCCCAACTCCTCAAGGAGCACCGCGCGGCAGCGCTCAAACTGTCGCTCAACAAGATCGTCCCGGCCGGCGTTGGAGTAGGCGGTCATGAGGTGGCGATGGATGTCTTCGCGCAGGGGCTCCAGTGCCAGCGCGAGGTCGCCGTATTTGGCTACCGCGCCCACCTCTTTCCGCTCGCCGTAGTGCTGCAGCAAGTGATCGAGCGCGGTGAGGTAGAGGTCTTCGATGCGCGCGCGCTCCGCCATGACCCATTCCTCGTCGCACGCTTCCACGAGTTGCCCGCCGTGCATGGAGACGGCAGCCTCGAGGGCCGAGGCTTGCGCCTTGGTGAGGTCACCGGCGCGACGTTCCAAGGCTGGCGCCACCAACTGCTCAAAGAGGCGCGAATCCAGCGCCACCTCCACTGCAGAACTCAGTGCAACGCGCTTGCTGTCCGTTGCAGCTACGATCTCCACGCCCGTCAGCGAGCGCATCTCGGAGCGCAGTCGCCACAGCGCCGTGTTGAGGCGGCGGCGCGCGGTGGACGAGGGGCAGTCACTGAAAAGTTGCGCCGCTGCAATCTCGCGAGTGCGCCCCTCTTTTGGCGCCAGAGCCAAATAGGCGCATAGCAACGTGGCCCCTGGCGAAAGCGCCACGGGGTTGCCGCCGGTAAGCAGAGTTGGTGCTCCCAGCAGCCTCAGTGTGAGTTGCGTGTTGTCCACGCGTCCCCCTCACGTGTATGTGTCCACTGCTGAAAATACGGCAAAAGGGACGGGTCTGCTTGGCGAGCGGTGCCCCCATTTATAGGGGTAGATACGCTCACCATGCGTACGGAAGGGTCTCAATGGGGTCTCAAGGTGGTTGCCGTGGCCCACGCCGGGCGCCGCTATTCTTGACCGATATCCGTCACCCACCTTTGAGGGAATTAATGACCGACGCCGCCACCGCTCGTCCCAACGCCGCACCTGCGAATGCCGCGCACCTCGACACGGTCGAGATTGCGGCCGCCACGCCTGAGCAGGAGCAGCCGTGGGCTGAACTGGGCCTCAAGGCGGACGAGTACGCGCAGATCCGCGAGCTGCTTGGCCGCCGCCCAACCAACGCGGAACTCGCAATGTATTCGGTGATGTGGTCGGAGCACTGCTCCTACAAGTCCTCCAAGGTGCACCTCAAGCAGTTTGGCGAGAAGACCACCGAGGCCATGAAGGAACACCTCATGGTTGGCATTGGCGAGAACGCCGGCGTGGTGGACATTGGCGACGGCTGGGCCGTGACGTTCAAGGTGGAGAGCCACAATCACCCGTCCTACGTGGAGCCCTATCAGGGCGCTGCCACGGGCGTTGGCGGCATTGTGCGGGACATCTTGGCGATGGGCGCGCGGCCCGTTGCGGTCATGGACGAGCTGCGTTTTGGGGACATCGCGCATCCCGATACTGCGCGTGTGGTGCACGGCGTGGTCGCGGGAGTGGGCGGCTACGGCAACTCGCTTGGCCTGCCGAACATTGGCGGCGGTGCTGTTTTTGACGCCAGTTTCCAGGGAAACCCTTTGGTCAATGCGCTCAGTGTGGGCGTGATGCGGCACGAGGACATTCACCTTGCCTCCGCGGCCGGAGTGGGCAACAAGGTGGTGCTGTTTGGCGCGCGCACGGGTGGCGACGGCATTGGCGGCGCATCCATCCTGGCCTCCGAGACGTTCGAGGACGGTGTCCCTGCGAAGCGTCCTTCCGTTCAGGTGGGCGACCCCTTCATGGAGAAGGTGCTCATCGAATGTTGCCTGGAGCTATTCGCCGCCAACGTGGTGGAGGGCATCCAGGACCTCGGCGCGGCGGGCATTTCCTGTGCCACCTCTGAGCTCGCTAGCAACGGTTCCGGCGGCATGCACGTGTGGCTCGATGACGTGCTGCTGCGGGACCCAACCCTCAACGCGGGCGAGATTCTGATGTCGGAATCGCAAGAGCGCATGATGGCCGTTGTCACTCCAGACAAGCTCGACGCCTTCCTCGCGATCACCACCAAGTGGGACGTGGAGAGCGCCGTGGTTGGCGAGGTCAACGACTCCGGCCGCCTCACCATCGACCACCACGGCGAGCGCATCGTGGACGTTGACCCCCGCAGCGTCGCGCACGACGGCCCCGTCTACAACCGCCCTTTCGCGCGGCCCGCGTGGATGGACGGCCTGCAGGCGGACAGCGCGCGTACGCTCCCCATGCCCCTTCACGAGGACGACCTCCGCTTGGCATTCCTCGAGCTCATGGCGTCGCCCAACCTCTCTTCCCGCGCGTGGATTTGGTCGCAATACGATCGCTACGTGCAGGGCAATACCGCCATGGCACGGCCCGACGCTGTGGGCGTCATTCGCGTTGACGAGGCCACTGGGCGCGGGGTTGCGATTGCCACTCGCTCCAATGATCGCTTCACCAAGTTGGACCCCTACAACGGCGCGATTCAGTCCCTCGCCGCCGCGTACCGCGCCGTCGCGATCGCCGGAGCCACCCCGCTCGCCATCACCGACGGGCTGAACTTTGGATCGCCAGAAGACCCCGACTCCATGTGGCAATTCGCCGAGGCCATCCGCGGCCTCGCGGACGGCTGCCAAGCGCTCGGCGTGCCCGTCACGGGCGGCAACGTGTCGCTCTACAACGGCACGGGCGAGCCCGGCCAGATCGATTCGTCCATCAATCCCACAGCCATCGTTGGCGTGTTGGGCGTCTTCGACGACGTCTCCCGCGCCACTCCATCCGGATGGCGCGAGGACGGCCAGCTGTTGTACGTGCTGGGCACCACGCGCGCGGAACTGGACGGCTCTCAGTACGCGGCAATCACAGGCCACCTGGGCGGTCTGCCGCCCGCGGTGGACCTTGAGGCAGAGCGGGTACTCGCGGAGGTCATGGTGGCGTGTTCACGCGATGGGCTCATCGATGCGGCCCGCGAGGTTGGCGATGGCGGTCTTGCCGCCGCTATCGCGCTGGGCGCCTTGCGTTACGGCGTTGGCGCCCGCATCGTGCTGGACGAGTTGGCGCAGCGCGACGGCGTGAGCCTCGCGCAGGCGTTGTTCTCCGAGTCCCAGGGCCGCGCGCTCGTAGTGGTGCCGCGCTCCGAGGACGAGCGCTTCTCGGCCATGCTTGCCGCTCGCGGAGTTGCCGCCGTGCGCGTTGGGGTGACCGACGCTCAAGGCGACCTCGATGTCCAAGGTGCGTTCAGCGTGGGGCTGGAAGAACTGCGCCAAACGTGGGAAGCGACGCTGCCCAAGCACTTTGCCTAGCGCTCAGTACCAAGGATCGAGTACGGGCCCCGGACCTAGGGGATTCAGCGATGGCTCGCAACCATGGCAGGCTTGACCCATGAACCGTCGCCGCATCCCTGACGTCGAGGGCCGCTCCGCAGTGAACTCCTGGCTCGCCGCCGACGGCCGTATCGATAGAGACGTCATCGCGACGGCGGTCCGCTGGGGCCTCGAGGAACTCGCCGAGCGCGCACCCGGCCAGTCCGTTGAGGTGCGCGTGCCGCCGCATGGCGCCACCCAGATCATCGAAGGCTCGGTGCACCGCAGGGGCACGCCGCCCGCGGTCATTGAGTTGCGGCCAGACATCTTCCTTTCGCTCGCGACCGGCGGCCTGCAATGGTCCGACGCTGTGGCTGGCGGCCTCGTAACGGCCTCCGGGGAGCGTGCCGACCTTACTGATCTGCTGCCCCTCGTCCCGCCAATGGGGTAGGTCAGCGGTGATTTTGGCCCAACTTTCACCGCGCATCTACCCCAAAGTCATGGGACTGCCCGTACACCGTAGAATGATGCCGTGAACGACGCCCCCCTGCACGAGGCTGCTTCGTACGAGGACTCGGACGCGGACACTCCCACGATGGATGAGTTGGACCGCGTTGCTTTCGACGCCGTGGTGCGCAACGCCCCCCGCTTTGGCCGTTTCATCGGCACGGGCGTGGCGATCGGTGCGCTGGTTGGCCTCATCATTGGCCTCGTCCTTCCCAATACGACGTCACTGGGACGGGGCGTGGTGGCGCTCCTCGTGGGCGCGGGCTTCGCACTCATCGGTGCCATCGTTGCCGGAGGCATTGTGGTTGGCATCGACGGCACGCGCAGGGCGCCCACCACGCCTGCTTTTCCGTGGGAACCGCCTTTGGCGCCGGTTGAACCAGACGCTCCCAGCGTCGGGCAGGAAGACGCGACGTGAGCAGAAGGGGCGATGGGCGCCTAAGCCACGACCTGCTTCCTGGTGAAAAGGGTCCCCAGGACGCGTGCGGCGTTTTTGGTGTCTATGCCCCCGGCGAGGAAGTCGCCAAACTCTCGTATTTTGGACTGTACGCGCTCCAGCATCGCGGCCAGGAGAGCGCCGGCATCGCCGCCTCAAATGGCGAGAACATCCTGGTATTCAAGGACATGGGTCTTGTCTCACAGGTATTTGACGAGGGCGCGCTCGAGGCGCTGCAGGGCCACCTCGCAGTGGGCCACACGCGCTACTCCACCACCGGCGCTTCCACGTGGGCCAATGCCCAGCCAACCCTGGGGCCAACCAAGCACGGCACCGTGGCGCTGGGTCACAACGGCAACCTCACCAATACCGAGCGGCTGCTTGAACTGGTTGACGAGCGGCTGGGCGCTGCCACACGCGACGAACTGCGCGGGGGCGCTGGCACGGACACCGCGATCCTCACGTCGCTGCTGAGCTGGGATCATTTCGAGACTCTCGAGGAGACCGCACTGGAGTTGCTGCCGCAAGTGCGCGGCGCGTTTTGCTTTGTCTTCATGGACGAGAACAACCTCTATGCCGCGCGAGACCAGCACGGTGTGCGGCCGCTCGTGCTGGGGCAGCTCGCGTCCGGCGGCTGGGTGGTCGCGTCCGAGATTCCCGCGCTCGACATCGTTGGCGCCACGTTTGTGCGCGAGGTTGAGCCCGGCGAGTTCTTGCGCATCAACGCGGACGGCGTCCAGTCGCAGCGTTTTGCGCAGGCGGATCCCAAGGGCTGCATCTTTGAGTTTGTGTACCTCGCCAGGCCGGACACGTCAATCAACGGGCGCTCCATGAATGCAGCGCGGCTTGAGATGGGCCGCACGCTCGCGCGCGAGCACCCGGTTGAGGCCGACCTCGTCATACCCGTTCCAGAGAGCGGCACGCCCGCGGCGGTGGGCTACGCCCAGGCGTCGGGCATTCCGTTCGCGCAGGGCCTCACCAAGAACGCGTATGTTGGCCGCACGTTCATCCAGCCGTCGCAAACGCTGCGGCAACTGGGCATTCGCCTCAAGCTCAACCCGTTGCGCGAGGTCATCGAGGGCAAGCGGCTCATCGTGGTTGACGACACGATTGTGCGCGGCAACACTCAGCGAGCGATCATCTCGATGCTGCGAGAGGCTGGCGCGCTTGAGGTGCACGTGCGGATCTCCGCGCCGCCCGTGACGTGGCCGTGCTTCTACGGCATCGACTTCCCAACGCGCGGCGAACTCGCGGCCGTGGGACACACGCTCGAAGAGCTGCGCATCGACATTGGCGCGGACACGCTTGGCCACATCTCCGTGGAGGGCATGATCGCCGCCACGGAGCAGCCGGCGTCCCGCCTGTGCACCGCGTGCTTCACGGGCGAGTACCCCATTGAGCCACCCGTTGACGCGCGCCACCTGCTGATGTGGCAGCCGGCGGAGGTCACGTCATGAGCGACGAAGGCATCACCTACGCCGACGCCGGGGTTGACATTCACGCTGGCGACAAGGCCGTAGAGCTCATGAAGGCGGCGGTTGCGCGCACGCATGGGCCGGAGGTGCTGGGTGGGGTTGGCGCCTTCGCAGGGCTCTTCGACGCCTCCGCGCTACTGAGCTATGAGCGCCCGTTGCTGGCGTCCTCAACGGACGGCGTTGGCACCAAGATCGTGATCGCGCAGGCCATGGGCATTCACGACACCATTGGCCGCGACCTTGTGGCGATGGTGGTGGACGACATCGTCGTGTGCGGCGCAAAGCCGCTGGTAATGACCGATTACATCGCATGTGGCCGGGTGGTTCCGGAACGCATCGCGGACATCGTGCGCGGCATCGCGGAGGGTTGCATCGAGGCAGGCGTAGCGCTCGTTGGCGGTGAGACCGCGGAGCACCCGGGCGTCATGGGCGAAGACGAATACGATGTTGCGGGCGCCGCCATTGGCGTTGTTGAGGCGTCCAAGGTGCTGGGGCCGGAGCGGGTGCAAGAGGGGGACGTCGTCATCGCCATGGCGAGCTCGGGGTTGCACTCGAACGGCTACTCCCTAGTGCGCTCCGTGGTTGCTCACCAAGGCTGGACCCTTGAGACGTACGCGCCCGAGCTCACGCGCTCGCTCGGCATGGAATTGCTTGAGCCCACGCGCATTTACGCCAAGCTTTGTGTGTCGCTGGCGGACGCCATCCCCGGCATCCACGCGTTCTCGCACGTGACGGGCGGAGGCCTTGCCGCGAATCTCGCGCGCGTGCTGCCGCGGGGTCTAGCCGCCACGGTGGCGCGCGATTCGTGGTCGCTCCCGCCCATCTTTGCGCTCGTTCAGGACGCGGGTAAGGTGCCGTGGAGTGACCTGGAGTGCACGCTCAACCTTGGCATCGGGATGGTGGCTGTTGTTGCGGCTGCCGACGTTGCGCGCGTGGTCGAGGCGTGCGGCGCTGCCGGTGTGCCCGCGTGGGTCATTGGCGACGTGGGACGCGACTCCGGCC
>CAYMRO010000001.1:0-37684 GCA_964392875.1 uncultured Demequinaceae bacterium | reverse complement strand
CCGCTCCCAAGGCTGCTGCTGCCAAGAAGCCCGCCGCTGAAAAGGCCGCTGCCGCTCCCAAGGCTGCTGCTGCCAAGAAGCCCGCCGCTGAAAAGGCCGCTGCCGCCAAGGCCGAGCCCAAGGCTGCTGCTGCCAAGGTTGCCGACAAGGCCGCCGAGAAGCCAGCTGCCAAGGCTCCTGCTGCCGCAGCGTCGGCCGCTAGTAAGCCTGCCGCCAAGAAGACTGCCGCCAAGCCCGCTACGGGCGAGGAGAAGGTCTCGACGCTCAAGCTTCACCACTTGCGTCCCGCAACGGGCGCTCACGCTAAGAAGATCCGTGTGGGTCGTGGTGAGGGCGGCAAGCGCGGCAAGACGGCCGGACGTGGAACCAAGGGAACAGGCGCCCGCTACCAGGTGCCCGCGAACTTTGAGGGTGGTCAGACGCCCATCCACATGCGCATTCCCAAGCTTCGTGGCTTCAAGAGCCCGTTCAAGGTTGAATTCCAGGTTGTCAATGTGGCGCAGCTCAACGAGCTGTTCCCCAAGGGCGGCAAGGTAACGAAGGCCGACCTCGTTGCGAAGGGCGCCGTGCGCAAGAACCAGCCTGTAAAGGTGCTGGGCGACGGCGACATTTCCGTCAAGGTGACCATTGTTGACGCAGACCGCGTTTCGCAGTCAGCGAAGACCAAGATCGAAGCCGCGGGCGGCGCGGTCAACGAGGGCTAGAGTCGGAACTCGGGTCCGCCCCAACGATGGGACGGACCCGTTCCGGCACTAACCGGCCCCCACAACTGGAGGATTGATGTTCAGCGGTTTCATCAGTGCATTCCGCACGCCGGACCTGCGCAAGAAGCTGCTGCTGACCCTCGGCATCCTTGCGGTCTACCGCCTCGGTGTGGCTATCCCCACACCCGGCGTGGACTACGCAGCTGTTCAGGAGTGTGCAAAGACCACCTCCAGCAACTCCGCCTTTGACATCCTCAACCTGTTCGCAGGTGGCGCGCTGCTGCACTTGTCGCTCTTTGCGCTCGGGATCATGCCGTACATCACGGCGTCGATCATCGTGCAGCTCTTGCGCGTACTCATTCCGCGCTTCGAGACGCTCTACCGCGAAGGCCAGGAGGGTCAGGAAAAGCTGACCCAGTACACGCGCTACATCACGGTGGGCTTTGCAGCTCTGCAGTCCGCCTCGTACGTGACTCTCGCACGCAGCGGACAATTCTTCCCGGGCTGTGCGTACCCAATTGTTCCCGACGAGTCATGGCAGACCATCTCGATGATGGTGCTCGTCATGACCGCCGGCACCGTCTTCGTGATGTGGCTTGGAGAGCGCATCACCGAACGCGGCGTTGGCAACGGCATGTCGCTGTTGATCTTCCTGTCCATTGCGGCGGCCTTCCCTGCGAACATCGGTTCCATCTGGCGCTCGTCGAACGGCCCCACGAACACCTTGCTACTCGCGTTGCTGGTGCTTGCCGTGGTCGCTGTGGTGGTGTTCGTTGAGCAGAGTCAGCGGCGAATTCCCGTGCAGTATGCCAAGCGCGTGGTTGGCCGGCGGACGCTCGGCGGCTCGAGCACCTACATCCCGCTCAAGATCAACATGGCTGGTGTTATCCCCGTCATCTTCGCGTCGTCCTTGCTGACGCTGCCCATGGTGATCGCCCAGTTCGCCGGCGATGACCCGCCAGGCTGGATCGCCTGGATGCAGAACAACATCGCATCTACCTCGCAGCCGCTGCACATGCTGCTGTACGTCTTGCTGATCGTGTTCTTCGCGTACTTCTACACCGCCATCACGTTCAACCCTGATCAGGTGTCAGACGACATGAAGAAGTACGGCGGCTTCATCCCCGGCATTCGCCCAGGCAAGCCAACGGCCGACTTCCTCTCGTACGTGCTCTCGCGCATCACCGCGGCCGGTTCCATCTATCTGGCCCTCGTGGCGCTGGCGCCCATGCTCGCCTTCGTGGCGATGGGGGTGAACACCAACATTCCGTTCGGTGGAACCTCGATCCTGATTCTGGTTGGCGTTGGACTCGACACCGTCAAGCGCATCCAGTCGCAACTTGAGCAGCGGCACTACGAAGGATTCCTCAAGTAATGCGGACGATCCTTCTGGGCCCCCCCGGTGCAGGAAAGGGCACGCAAGCCGCGCGCCTCGCCACCCATTTTGGGATTCCGGCAATTTCCACCGGGGACATCTTCCGCGCCAACGTCAAGGGCGGCACGGAACTGGGCAAGCAGGTGCAGGAAATCATGCACGCGGGTGGGTTGGTTCCGGATTCGGTCACCAATGCCATGGTGCGGGATCGCTTGTCCCAGCCCGACGCTGCGGCTGGGTTTTTGCTCGATGGTTACCCTCGCAATCCGGACCAGGCGGTTGAGCTGGACGCGATGCTCGCAGCGCTCGATGTGAGCCTTGACGCGGTGGTGGAGCTTACGGCCGACATGGACGAGGTCACCAAGCGCATTCTGAAGCGAGCGTCGATTGAGGGCCGCGCGGATGACACGGAAGACGTGATCCGCACTCGCCTCGAGGTCTATGCAGAGCAGACGGCACCACTCACCGCGTTCTATGACGGCCGCGGCCTGCTGGTGCAGGTGGACGGCCTTGGCGAGATTGACGAAGTGACCGCGCGAATCATCGCCGCACTTTCCTAACAACCACAGTTCGAGTGAGCGTCGCCTGATGGGCATTGAGTACAAGACACCAGACCAGATGCGCATCATGGCGCGCGCGGGTGTGGTGGTTGAGGCCGCGCTCGCCGCGGCACGCGAGGCGGCCGTGATAGGCGCCACCACCGCAGATGTGGACGCAGCCGCCGCGCGGGTGATCGCGGAGGCGGGCGCTACGTCCAACTTCCTTGGCTACCACGGCTTCCCCGCCAGTTCCTGTGTGTCAGTCAATGACGAGGTGGTGCACGGGATCCCCGGCAAGCGAGTGCTGAGCGATGGGGATGTGGTCTCGATAGATTGCGGTGCCGTTGTTGACGGATGGCACGGCGATAGCGCCATCACCGTGGTGCTGGGCAACAACCCCGATCCAGCCGACGTCGCCTTGAGCGACGCCACGCGAACGGCGCTGTGGGCTGGCATCGCCGCGCTGTCCACAGCCGCGCGCCTCAACGACGTGGGTGAGGCGGTTGAGGACGTTGCTAATGCTGCGGGCCTGCACCCCATCGATGGCTACGTCGGGCACGGCATTGGCACCGCGATGCATCAGGAGCCCGATGTCCTCAACTACCGGGTGCGCGGCAGGCTTGCGAAGGTGCGGCCGGGCTTGTGTGTGGCCATCGAGCCGATGTTCCAGCGCGGCACCTCCCAGACGCGCGTGCTCGCGGACGATTGGACGGTCGTATCGGCGGACGGCTCTCGCGCCGCGCACTGGGAGCATTCGGTTGCGGTGCACGCCAACGGCATCTGGGTGCTGACGGCGTCCGACGGTGGGGCTGAGGGCCTCCGATCGTTTGGTGTTGTCCCCGTTCCCGTTGGGTAACACCCTGGTGTCGGGTTCTTCACACCCGCAGCACTGTTAACACGGCTGTTACCTGCCATGACGGCGGTCGAAACGGTTCGCCAATAGTCTCCAGACTGCAACGGACCTCCCTGGGTCCGAGTTTGGGGCGGACATGGCACGCGGATTCAACTACGCGCCCGGCGCAAGCGCCGAGGTGCAAGTGGCGCTGCAGCCAGACCTCAACCGGGCGCACATTATGGTGCTGGGATCCAGCCGCAACACCCTAGTGCGCGCCACCATCGCCTCACGCCGGGACTGTCCATTGGGCCTCATGGTCACCCTCGCGCACGACCACTCACCCGAGGTGCGTGCACAGGTTGCGAGCAACCCCAGCGCGCAGCGCACCGTCATGGCGTACCTCTCTACCGACCACTCCATGGACGTGCTGATCGCACTGCTCGCGAACCCTGCGCTGCCACCGGAGATGGTGGAGGCACTGGCGTTTCACAAGAAGGCGGCGGTGAGAGCGGCGGCCGCGGCGCGTCTCGACGACCCCGCTCCGGCGATACCCGCAAGGGAAGACGTGCACACGCCGGAACTGGCGGAGCACGTGGTGCCGTTGCCGGGGTACCCAGCCCCAGCGTCGGACCAAATACCAGCACCGGTGCCACCCCAACCAGCCCCGCCCGCCGTGGCGCAAATCTTCGCGCCTCACTCCACACCGGGCGCCCCCGCCCCCACCCGGACCGCCCCGGTGCGGGGATTTAAGCCCAAGACCTAACGCACCGCGCATGCCAATCGCGCTAGGCTGAGGAAACGGGCCAACGGCGGCCCAAGGGGAGGTTGGGTCGTGACTATCTCAACAGAAGATCTGCAGGTAGCGCTTGAGCGCGCCAAAATCGAGGACGTGACGTCCACGGAACTCTTGTCACTCGCCGTTCACCGTGAGCCGGCGGTGCGGGCCGCGGTGGCGCGCCGCATGGATTGTCCCGCGGGAGCGCTCATCTCGCTGGGGCACGACCACCGCGCAGAGGTGCTGCTCGCGGTTATTTCGAATCCGCGCACGCCGTCCTCAGTAGTGCGCAACCTGGCAGATCACCACACGCAACAAGTGGCCACCGCCGCCGAAGAGCGGCTTCGCGGCATCTACCTGTGACCTTGCTCTAAAAGGCGGCTTGAGCGGGGCCCCAAAGTGCCGTATAGTTGTCGGTCGGGCGTTTTTGCGCGCCCACATTCCCAACCAACAACGTTAGTGGAGTCATGGCCAAGAAGGACGGCGTCATCGAGGTTGAGGGCACCGTGGTTGAGGCATTGCCGAACGCGTCATTCCGTGTGGAACTGACGAACGGTCACCTCGTCCTCGCTCACATCTCAGGAAAGATGCGTCAGCACTACATCAGGATCCTCCCAGAGGACCGCGTGGTGGTGGAGCTCAGTCCATATGACCTTTCACGCGGCCGCATCGTCTACCGCTACAAGTAAGAAAGAACCATGAAGGTTAAGCCCAGCGTCAAGCCCATCTGCGACAAGTGCAAGGTGATTCGTCGTAACGGCCGAGTTATGGTCATCTGCGAAAACCTGCGCCACAAGCAGCGTCAAGGCTAGACAAATAAATAGACCTCGTTCAGGCAACGCAGTCACCCTCGGTTCGAAGGCCGAGGCCCGCACAACAGACCATAAGCGGGAAGCCTGAGCGTCAGACCTTCGATTACTGATGGAGATCAGAAGAAGATATGGCACGCATCGTCGGCGTCGATATTCCGCGCGAAAAGCGCATGGAAATCGCGCTCACTTACATCTACGGCATTGGCCGTACCCGTTCACAGCAGATCTTGGCAGCCACCGGCATCAGCCCTGACCTGCGCGTCAAGGACGCCACGGACGAGCAGCTTGTTGCTCTCCGTGACTTCATCGAGGCGAGCTTCACCGTTGAGGGTGACTTGCGCCGCGAGGTTCAGGCTGACATCCGCCGCAAGGTTGAAATCGGCAACTACCAGGGCCTGCGCCACCGTCGTGGCATGCCGGTTCGCGGTCAGCGCACCAAGACCAACGCGCGCACCCGCAAGGGACCCAAGAAGACCGTCGCCGGAAGGAAGAAGTAAGCC
This sequence comes from uncultured Demequinaceae bacterium, assembly GCA_964392875.1. Lineage (GTDB taxonomy): Bacteria > Actinomycetota > Actinomycetes > Actinomycetales > Demequinaceae > Demequina. Next base: position 32,144 of record CAYMRO010000001.1, on the reverse strand, counting down.
ATGGCTGCTCCCGTTCGCAAGCCGCGCAAGAAGATCAAGAAGACCGTTGCTCACGGTCAGGCGCACATCAAGTCCACGTTCAACAACACGATCATCTCCATCACGGACCCCTCGGGCGCCGTGGTGTCCTGGTCGTCTTCCGGCCAGGTTGGCTTCAAGGGTTCGCGCAAGTCCACGCCCTACGCCGCCCAGATGGCAGCAGAGGCCGCGGCTCGCCGCGCCCAGGATGCTGGCATGACCAAGGTCGACGTGTTCGTCAAGGGACCGGGCTCCGGTCGCGACACCGCGATCCGCTCGCTCACGGCCGCTGGCCTCGAAGTGACCTCCATCAAGGACGTCACCCCGCAGGCACACAACGGTTGCCGCCCGCCAAAGCGTCGTCGCAACTAGGCGCAGCGCCTTCACAACTAGCTTTGCCGCGGCCCCACCGGTCGCAAGGTGAGGTCCGACGCTGTGGCCACCACAGCGTCGGGCACTTGCCAGTAGCCCCCAAACTTCATATCTACCCCGACGGCGAGCGCCGCCGGACCCTCGAGCATCAAATAGTGGATGCTCGGAAAGGAAAGAACCGTGCTTATTGCACAGCGCCCCACCCTGACTGAGAAGGTCATCTCTGACAACCGCTCGCAGTTCTCGCTCAAGCCACTTGAGCCTGGCTTTGGCTACACGCTCGGCAACTCGCTCCGCCGCACGTTGCTGTCGTCCATCCCCGGCGCCGCGATCACGTCCGTGCGCTTTGACGGCGTGCTGCACGAGTTCACCACGATCGACGGTGTCAAGGAAGACGTCACCGAGATTCTGCTGAACCTCAAGAACCTCGTGGTCTCCTCCGAGCACGACGAGCCCGTGTCCCTCTACCTGCGCAAGTCGGGTGCTGGCGCCGTGACGGGTGCCGACATCGCTCCTCCCGCCGGTGTTGAGGTACACAACCCTGACCTGCACATCGCCACGCTGAACTCCAAGGCGAAGTTTGAGGTTGAGCTCACGGTAGAGCGTGGACGTGGCTACGTGCCTGCCGCCCTCAACAAGAGCTACGACGCCGAGATCGGTCAGATTCCCGTTGACTCGATCTACTCTCCCGTTCTCAAGGTCACCTACAAGGTTGAGGCCACGCGTGTTGCGCAGCGCACCGACTTTGACGAGCTGATCCTTGATGTGGAGACCAAGAACTCCGTCACCCCCCGCGACGCGGTGGCATCTGCCGGTTCCACGCTTGTGGAGCTGTTCTCGCTGGCCAAGGGCCTCAACGAGTTCGCAGAGGGCATCGAGATTGGCCCGTCGGACACCGACGAGGCGCTCGAGGAGGACTACAACCAGCCCATCGAGGAACTCAACCTGACGCAGCGTTCGTACAACTGCCTCAAGCGCGAGGGCATCCACACCGTTGGCGAGCTCACCGCTCGCTCGGAGGCGGACCTCATGGACATTCGCAACTTTGGCCAGAAGTCCATCACCGAGGTCAAGGAAAAGCTTGCCGAGCTGGGCTTTGCGCTCAAGGACGGCGTTGTCGACTATGACCGCTCCGCCGCAGGTGTCTACTTCTCCGGCTCCGAAGACTAAAGAAGGAACGTACAACAATGCCTACCCCCACCAAGGGTGCCCGTCTCGGCGGCGGTCCTGCACACGAGCGTCAGATCCTGGCGAACCTCTCGCAGAGCCTCTTTGAGCACGGCCGCATCACCACCACGGTCACCAAGGCCAAGCGCCTGCGCCCCCACGCGGAGCGCCTCATCACCATCGCCAAGCGCGGCGACCTCGCCTCGCGCCGCCGCGTCATGGGCACCATCCCAGACAAGGGCGTAGTCCACAAGCTCTTCACCGAGATCGCTCCTGGCTACGCCGAGCGTGACGGCGGCTACACCCGCATCACCAAGGTGGGCGCGCGCAAGGGCGACAACGCTCCCCTCGCAGTGATCGAGCTCGTTGAGTTCGGCACGCCCGCCAAGAAGGCGGTTGTCAAGGAGGCGTCCAAGGCCGCTTCCAAGGCCGCCCCTAAGGCTGCCAAGGCTCCTAAGAAGGCCGACGCTGTGGCTGAGGAAGTTGCCGAAGAGACCGCTCCCGTCACCGACGAGGCTGTAGAAGAGACGATCGCCGAAGAGGCCAAGCCTGGCGCTCACGCCGACGCTCCCGCTGAGGGTGCTGAGGACGTCGCCGAGGAGGTCTCCGAACTTCCTGAGGCCGCCGCGGCGCCCGCCGAGGGTGCCGACGAGGACAAGAAGTAATCTCTTCGCATCAGCGAAACCAGTGAACGAGGCGGGCCCCATGACTCATGAAGTCGTGCGGGCCCGTCTCGTTTTCGCGTACGACGGCACGGATTTTGCCGGCTGGGCCATTCAGCCGGGGCTGCGCACCATCCAAGGTGAACTGGAAGGAGCGCTCGCGCGCATCATGCGCGCCGAGCAGATTCGCGTCACCGTGGCCGGCCGCACGGATGCCGGCGTTCACGCGCGTGCCCAGGTGGCACATGTTGACTTGCCGCTCGCAGAGTGGCTGCGCATGCCCGGTCACAAGCCAAAGGCGCCGGAGCAGGGGCTCTTCAGGCGCCTCAACGGGGTGTTGCCCGCAGACATCAGGGTGCATCACGTCGATGTGGCTCCGGAAGGCTTCGACGCGCGGTTCAGCCCTCTTGAACGACGCTATGCCTACCGGGTTCGCGATTCCGCTACCGCCGTGGACCCGCTCACGCGCCGTTACGTACTTGCGCTGGACAAAGCCCTCGATGTTGACGCACTGAACTCAGCGTCGGGCATGCTTACGGGCCTTAGGGACTTTGCCCCGTTCTGCCGCCCCCGAGATGGCGCAACTACGGTGCGACTGCTGACCGAGTTCAGCTGGGCGCGGGTCACGGAAGGGCCCGATACGGGCCTCGTGGTGGCAACGGTGCGTGCGGACGCGTTTTGCCACTCGATGGTGCGCGCGCTCATCGGCGCGCTGCTGCCCGTGGGCTACGGGCGCAGGGACCAGGAGTGGCTCGCGGGGGTGGCCAGTTCCCTTGGGCGGTCCGACGCGATTAAGGTGGCCAAGCCGCATGGGTTGACGCTCGAAGAGGTGGTCTACCCTCCCGATGCCGAGGTGGGTGCGCGGGCAGAGCTCACGAGAGCGCGTCGCACCCTTGATTGATTCCCAAGGGTAGGGGGGTCCTGTGGCGCGGATGGACCCAACGGCATGCTCGCCGGTATGATGGATCCTCGTTGTGCGTTCCACGTGGACCGGTGATTCTCTAGCACCGCCGCAGGACCTGCCGACCGAACCTCGCGGTGATTCGTCGCCGCTCACACTTCACGATAGTTAGGGCTTTACAGTGCGCACGTTTACCCCCAAGCCGGCCGACGTTACCAAGAACTGGTACGTCGTCGACGCCACTGACGTGGTCCTCGGTCGCCTTGCTTCGCAGGTCGCTGGCCTGCTCCGCGGCAAGCACAAGGCCACGTTTGCGCCCCACGTTGACGGCGGCGACTTTGTCATCGTCATTAACGCGGAGAAGGTTGCCCTGACCGGCGCCAAGGCCACCGACAAGATGGTCTACCGCCACTCCGGCTACCCGGGCGGCCTCAGCGCCGTTCCCATCGGCGAGTTGCTCGCGAAGAACCCGCAGCGGGTCATCGAGAACGCCGTCAAGGGCATGCTGCCCCGCAACAAGCTTGCTGCTCAGCAGCTGAACCACCTCAAGGTCTACGCAGGCTCTGAGCACCCCCACGCCGCGCAGCAGCCGCAGGCGTTTGAGATCACGCAGGTCGCGCAGTAGCGCGCAGGAATAGGGATTAGACACAGTGACTGACGTGACCGAGACCATCGAGAACGACGAGGCCATTGAGGCCACCGAGTACACCTCTGAGACCGCGCCCGTTCGCGGCAAGGGTGCCTCCGCGATCAACCCGGGCGGTGGCCTTGGCCGCCGCAAGGAGGCCGTTGCGCGCGTGCGCCTGGTCCCCGGCACCGGAGTGTGGACCATCAACGGTCGCGAGCTCGACGCGTACTTCCCCAACAAGGTGCACCAGCAGCTCGTGAACTCGCCGTTCGCGCTCCTCGACATCGAGGGCAAGTTCGACGTCCACGCCCGCATCGTTGGTGGCGGCACCTCCGGCCAGGCTGGCGCACTGCGCCTTGGTGTGGCTCGTGCGCTCAACCTGATCGACGAAGAGAACAACCGCCCCGCCCTCAAGAAGGCCGGCTTCCTGACCCGCGACGCTCGCGTCGTGGAGCGCAAGAAGGCCGGACTCAAGAAGGCACGCCGCGCACCGCAGTACTCGAAGCGCTAAGGTTCCGCGCATGGCGCGGCTCTTTGGGACGGACGGAGTCCGCGGTGTAGCCAACCGCGACATCACTGCGGAACTCGCGGTGGATCTCGCCGTTGCCGCCGCGCACGTTCTCGCCGAGCGTGGCGAGTTCTCCGGTCACCGGCCCCAAGCAGTCATCGGCCGCGACACCCGCATCTCAGGCGAGTTCCTGAGTGCGGCGGTTGCGGCCGGTCTTGCGTCTGCGGGCGTTGATGTCATTGACGTTGGCGTGCTTCCCACGCCCGGCATCGCGTATCTGACGGCATTCACCGAGGCTGACCTGGGCGTGGTGCTGTCCGCGTCCCACAACCCCGCGCCGGACAACGGCATCAAATTCTTTGCACGCGGTGGTCACAAATTGGACGATGCCGTTGAAGAGGCCATCGAATCTCGCCTTGGCGAACCGTGGGAAAGGCCCACGGCCGGAGCAGTTGGCACCATCGTTCCGTCTCCGCAGCTCGGCGCGGAATACGTGGCTCACGTGGTTGCGGCGGCGGCTTCCTTTGCGGGTGTTGACCGCCCGCTTGCCGGAGTCAAGATAGTGGTGGACGCTGGGCATGGCGCAGCTTGGGCGGTGGGGCCAGCCGCGCTCACCGCCGCGGGCGCCGAGGTGCACGCCATCAACGTGGCCCCCAACGGTCTCAACATCAACGACGGCGTGGGGTCCACGCACCTTGATGGCCTGCGCGCCGCAGTAGTTGACCTGGGCGCGGACCTGGGCGTGGCCTATGACGGGGACGCGGACCGCTGCCTCGCTGTGGACGCGGCCGGCGGCATCGTCAACGGCGACCAGATCATGGGCCTCCTCGCTCTAGCCATGCACCGCTCTGGAGCGCTGTACCACAACACCCTCGTAGCCACCGTGATGAGCAACCTGGGCCTGCACCGCGCGATGCGTGCGGCGGACATCACGATCATCGAGTCCGCGGTGGGCGACCGCTACGTGCTCGAGGCCATGCGCGAGGGCGGCTACACGCTTGGCGGGGAGCAATCCGGCCATGTGATTCTCACGGACTACGCCACCACGGGTGACGGCGTGCTCACCTCGCTGGTGCTCGCCGCGCAGGTTGCCGAGCGCGGTGCGCTCGCGAACCTCAGCGCGGGGATTGAAACGCTGCCGCAAGTGCTAGTCAACGTTCCCAACTGTGATCGCGCTCGCGTCCACACGGATCGCGTGCTTGGCGAGGCCGTTGCCAAGGTACGCGCGCACTTGGGTGACGGGGGCAGGGTGCTGCTCCGGCCGTCGGGCACAGAAAGGCTGGTACGCGTGATGGTGGAGGCAACAACGCAAGATGAGGCGCAGCGCTACGCCGACGAGCTTGCGGCGGTGGTGCGGGAACGACTGGCCCTGTCATGAGCATCTGGGACTGGGTCGTTCACTTCAGCTCGAGCATCGAGGACGTTGTGATCGCGGCCATGGAGTCCGCCTGGATCTACGTGTGGGTGTACGTGCTGACCACGGTGGACGGCATCCTCCCCGTTGTGCCCTCGGAGTCCGTGGTCATCGCTGCGTCTGCCGCCTGGAAGAGCTCCGGTACTCCGTGGCTCCCGCTCATCTGGCTCACCGCGGCCGCCGGCGCGTGGTGCGGAGACCAGATCGCCTACCAAGTGGGTACCAAGATTCACTTGCGGTCCTTCCGCCTGTTCCGCTCCACCCGCGGCCAGCACACCCTTGACTGGGCCGATCACGCGCTCCACAACCGCGGCGCCGCGATCATCATCGCCGCCCGCTTCATCCCGTTCGGCAGGGTTGCCGTCAACCTGACCGCCGGCTCGCTCGCCTTCCCGCGGCGCACCTTCATGATCTTCGACGCCATCGCAGCAGTCATCTGGGCGTCTTACGCCGTGGCGATCGGGGTGTGGGCCGCCGCGCTCATCGACAACCTGCTGTTGTCGATTCTCGTTGGCGTGGTTGGCGGTGTGGCGCTCGGTTGGCTTATCGACCGCATCCTCGCTCGCTTTGGAGTCAGCGTGCCCGACGCTCCGGCTGAGGATTCCTCGCAAGAGCCCAATCTCGGGTAGGGCTGGGCGCCTCACCGTAGAATTTGGGCATGGCCGAGGAATTCGTGGGTGATGACGTAGAGGTCGCTTGGGAAGACGCGCGGGCCGCGAACCTCGCGAACTGGAACGACCGTGTGGAGATCCACACCAATGGCGGGTATGACCTTGAGGCATACCGGAGCGATCCCACCCACATCTCCCAGGTGGTGGCCGTGGACTTGCCCGTGCTGGAACGATTCCTGCCCGCTGGTCTCGCGGGACTGGAGCTGTGTCATCTGCAGTGCCACATCGGCACGGACACCGTGTCCCTGGCACGCGCGGGCGCGCGCGTGGTGGGAGTGGACTTCTCTGAGCCCGCGCTCGCCGCTGGCGCGGAACTTGCCGCCTCGACAGGGATCGCTGCCGAGTGGGTTCACGCCGACGTCTTGGAGGCGCGCGCCGCAGTCACCGAAGCGCTGGGCGCTCACCGCGAGTTTGATGTGGTCTACACGAGCATCGGCACCATTGGCTGGCTCGCGGACATCGGCCGCTGGGCGGAGCAAGTTGCGGCACTGTTGCGCCCCGGCGGCCTTTTCTACATCCGCGACGGCCACCCCGCGCTGTATTCGCTCGATGAGGGACTCGAGGCGCTCACCACGCGCTTCCGGTACTTCGCGAACGGTCGCGCTCAAGTGTGGGATGCCGATGAAAGCTACGTGGGTGAGGGCACCATCACGCACCAGCGCACCTACGAGTTTCCGCACCCCGTGTCCGAAGTGCTGCAAGTCATCCTCGCGGCGGGACTGGAGCTGGTGTGGTTTGACGAGGGACAGACGCTGCCGTGGAGGTTCTCGGAGTTCATGGTGGAGCGCGCGGACGGCGACTTTGAGTTTCCGCCGTCGCAACGCGAACTCCTCCCACTGACCTTCACATTGGTGGCGCGCAGGCGCTAGCGGGCTCAGATCCGCAGCGTCACAGCTTCCTGAGGCTCACCGATTCAACCGAGTGATCGGCGCCTTTGCGCAGGATGATCGTTGCGCGCGACCGCGTGGGCGCAATATTGCGCGCCAAGTTGGGCGCGTTGATGGTGTCCCAGATCTGTCCCGCCTTGGCGATCGCCTCGTCGTCGCTGAGGTCCGCGTAGGTGCGGAAGTACGAGTCCGGCCGTGCAAACGCCGTCTGCCGAAATTCAAGGAAGCGCTCCACGTACCAGCGGCGCACGTCTGGTTGGTGCGCGTCCACATAGATGGAGACGTCAAAGTAGTCGCTGATCGCGTGCGAGAACCCGCCCACCGAGCGGCGGTATGGCGGCTGCAGCACATTGAGGCCCTCGACGATGAGCACGTCTGGCCGTTCGATGGTCACCGTGGCATCGGGCACGATGTCGTAGGTGATGTGCGAGTAGACGGGGGCGTGAACCTTCGCCACACCGGACTTCACCTTCCATACGAAACTCCGCAAGGCGCGCCGGTCATACGACTCCGGGAAGCCCTTGCGGTCAAGCAGTCCGCGCTCGTCCAGCACGGCATTGGGGTAGAGGAATCCATCCGTGGTGACAAGGGAAACCCGGGGAGAACCGGGCCAGCGCGCCATAAGCTCGCGCAACACTCGCGCGGTGGTGGACTTGCCTACCGCAACTGAGCCGGCGATGCCAATGACAAATGGCGTACGCCCAGCGCGCTCGCCTAGGAATTCGCTCGTGGCGTCGTGGAGGCGGCCCACTGACTCGGAGTAGAGGTCTAACAGGCGTGACAACGGCCGGTAGATGGTGTCTACCTCGCCCAGGTCTATGGGGTCGCCGAGCCCGCGCACGCGCGCGATGTCCGCTTCCGTGAGGGGGAGGGGAGTGGCTGCGGCGAGGGCAGACCATTCGTTGCGATCCAGCGTCAGGAACGGGGTGTCGTCGGGCGCGCTCACTGAACCATTGTGGCGCACGCACAGCACTCGCCGTACGTGGGCACGGGCCAAGGCCGTGTACCGCAGTGCACCAACTAGACTGGCAGCCATGTGTGGAATCGTCGGATACGTGGGATCGGGCGATGCCAGCGGCAGGCCGCAGGGCGTGGTGATGAGTGGCCTTGCGCGGCTCGAGTATCGCGGCTACGACTCTGCAGGCATCGCGATTGTCACGGAAGACCCCCAGCGTCTCGACGTAGCCAAGCGCGCAGGCAAACTGGTCAACCTCTCCAAGGAGCTCGCCGATCACCCGCTCAGTGACGGCACCGCCGCAATTGGCCACACCCGCTGGGCTACCCACGGCGCGCCAACGGACGCCAACGCGCATCCGCACCTGTCTGCCGATGGACGAATCGCGATCATCCACAACGGCATCATCGAGAACTACGCAACGCTGCGCACGGATCTCGCAGGGGAGGGGTTCATCTTCCAGTCCGAGACGGACACCGAGGTTGCGGGCCACCTGCTGGCGCGCGAGGTGGACGCGGGCAAGTCGCTCACCGAGGCGATGCGCACCATAGTCCGGGAACTCGAGGGCGCCTTCACGCTGCTCGCCGTTGACTCGCGCGAGCCCCACGTGGTGGTAGGCGCGCGGCGCAATAGCCCGCTCGTCGTTGGGCTTGGTGAGGGCGAGAACTTTCTCGCCTCGGATGTGGTGGCATTCATTGAGTACACGCGTGAAGCCTTGGAACTAGGTCAAGACGAGGTCGTAGAAATTACGCCCGACGCTGTGGTTGTGACTGACGCAAATGGCGACGTGGTCTCGCGCACGCCGTACCACGTGGACTGGGACGCGGAGGCGGCCCAGAAGGGCGGCTACGCCACCTTCATGGAGAAGGAGATTTTCGAGGAGCCCGCCGCTGTTGCGGACACCCTGCGGGGGCGCATCGACGAGCGCGGCAAGCTGCAACTGGACGCGGGATTCGTTGACGAGTCCGTTCTCAACGCCGTGGACAAGATAGTCATCATTGCGTGCGGAACGGCGGCGTACGCAGGCTCGGTGGCCAAGTACGCCATTGAACACTGGACCCGCATCCCCGTAGAGGTGGAGCTGGCCCACGAATTCCGCTATCGCGACCCCGTGGTCAACGTACGCACCCTGGTTGTAGCAATCAGTCAATCGGGCGAGACGATGGACACCATCATGGCTGTGCGCCACGCGCAACAGCAGGGCGCCAACGTCATCGCCATCGTCAACACCCAGGGCTCCACAATTGCGCGCGAGGCCAACGCCGTGCTCTACACGCGCGCCGGCCCGGAGATTGCGGTGGCCTCCACCAAGGCCTTCGTGGCGCAAATCACCGCCGCGTACCTCTTGGGTCTGTACCTCGCGGAACTGCGAGGCAACAAGTTCCCTGATGAGATTGCGGCGCTCCTGGGGCAACTAGACAGCATCCCCGCCAAGATCCAATGGGTACTCGATACGTCCAACGCGGTTCGCGAGGTGGGCCGTTCGCTCGCGAATGAGCGCACCGTATTGTTCCTCGGCAGGCACGTTGGCTACCCCATTGCGCTCGAAGGCGCACTCAAGCTCAAGGAACTCGCGTACATCCACGCGGAGGGTTTTGCGGCCGGCGAGCTCAAGCACGGTCCCATCGCTCTCGTAGAAGAGGGCCAGCCCGTAGTCATCATCCTGCCCAGCCCGCGTGGCCGTGAATCGCTGCACTCCAAGGTCGTGAGCAACGTCCAAGAGGTGCGCGCCCGCGGCGCTCGCACGTTCGTCATCGCCGAGGAAGGCGACGAGGTTGCAGCCGACTACGCGGAGCAGGTCTTTTACGTGCCCCGCGCGCCCGTGCTGCTCGCCCCCTTGCTGACCGTGGTGCCGCTGCATTTGTTGGCGCTGGAACTCGCAAGCGCCAAGGGTCACGATGTTGACCAACCCCGCAACCTCGCCAAGTCCGTCACGGTCGAGTAACGCCGTGAGCATCCTTGGGCTCGGCATTGACGTGGTGGAAATCGCGCGCTTTGAACACGCAGTGACGCGATCACCCGGCTTCGTGGAGCGCGTCTTCACCGTGGATGAGCGCAATCGCAGCACCGCGAGCCTTGCCGCGCGCTGGGCCGCAAAGGAAGCGCTCGCGAAGGCCCTTGCGAGCCCCGGCGGGCTCAACTGGCACGACGCAGAAGTGGTGAGTGAAGCGTCGGGCAAACCAACGCTTGTGGTGCGCGGCACGGCAGCCGCGCGGGCAGCGGAACTGGGCATCACCCACTTTCATCTGTCGCTGTCACACGACGCGGGCATCGCGTCGGCGGTTGTTATTGGAGAGGGTGCATGAGCAGGATTGCGATTCGCGTGGACTACGGCGCGATCGCGCGCAATGTTGCCGCTCTGGTGCAGCGCGCGGGCGACGCCCAGGTGATGGCCGTCATCAAGGCCGACGCCTATGGTCACGGCTTGCTCCCCGCGGCGGCTGCGGCGCGCGCCGGCGGGGCAACGTGGCTTGGCGTGGCGCAGCCGGACGAGGCGTTGGAGCTGCGCGAGGCCGGCGATGAGGGCCACATTTTCACGTGGCTCTACGGGCCGGAAGTGGCCGCCGAGCAACTGATTTCCGCGGGTATTGACCTCTCGGTGTCCTCGCCGGATGTGCTGGGGGTCATCCTCGCCGCTGCGCGCGAGCACGGCCTCGTAGCGAGGCTGCACTTGTGTGTGGACACGGGACTTGGGCGCGAGGGCGTGCAGCCGTCGCGGCTCGACGGGCTCATGGACCTCATTGCGGCCGCCCAGCGCGAGGGTCTCGTGAAGCTCGTTGGCATCTGGTCCCACTTTGCGTGGGCGGACCAGCCGGGGCATCCAACCATCGACGCGCAGACGGACATCTTCCGCTCCGCGACCGCGTTGCTGGACACCTACGGCCTTGAGGTGGAAATGCGTCACCTCGCCAATTCCGCGGCCACGCTGACGCGGCCGGACCTGCACTTTGACCTGGTACGGCCGGGAATTGCGGTCTACGGTCTCCCGCCGGTGCCAGATCCTGACGGCGCCAATTGGGGCCTTGAGCCCGCAATGTCGGTGACCTCGGAGTTGGTGCTCGTCAAGGATGTGCCTGCCGGCCAGGGCGTGAGCTACGGCCACGAGTACGTCACGCCCATGCCCACCACCTTGGGCCTCGTGGATGCGGGCTATGCGGACGGCATCATGCGCTCGGCAGGCAACGTGGCCGAGGTGTCCATTCGCGGCCGGCGCTACACCATTGCGGGCCGCGTATGCATGGATCAGTTTGTGGTGGACCTGGGGCCTGCGACGGAGTGCGTCGTTGGCGACGTCGTCACCCTGATTGGGCCCGCGGGCCCCAGCGCTCGCGATTGGGCCAACGCGCTCGACACCATCGACTACGAGATTGTGTGCCGGTTTGGCGGTCTGCGCCCCAAGGCGGGCGTGTGAGTGGCGCCGTGAGCAGTTTTGTAGTGCCCGACGCCGTGGCCATGCGGTCTCTTGCCGGCACCGTTGTTGCGCCTCACGTTCGCGCCGGAGATCTACTGATCTTGACGGGAGATTTGGGCGCGGGGAAGACGACCTTCACGCAGGGACTGGGCGAGGCGCTTGGCGTGCGCGGTCCCATCGCGAGCCCCACGTTCATCATTGCGCGCACGCATCCTTCAACCGTGGGTGGCCCATCCCTAGTGCACGTGGACGCCTACCGGCTGGGCTCCTTGGCGGAGCTCGACGATCTTGACCTGGACGCCACCCTCGAAGATTCCGTGACGGTGGTGGAGTGGGGCGACTCTGCGAGCGCGCTCTCCGAGGACCGGCTGCACGTGAACATTGCGCGCACGCGTGGCGGCGAGTTCGATCTGGACGCGGCAGACGGCGGGGATCGCACCGTGATCCTTGAAGGCCATGGCGCGCGCTGGGCGAACGTAGATTTTGGGAGCGCCGCATGATCCTCGCGATTGACACCTCTGGGGCTATCGCCGTGGCCGCCGTCGACGGCACGGACGTCGTTGCGTCGCGAAGCGAGTTTGCGCCGCGTGGCCATGCCGAGTTGCTTGCCGGGATGGTGGAGGCGGTGCTCGCGGACGCCGGGGCAAGGCCCGAGCGCATCGTGGTTGGCACCGGGCCGGCCACTTTCACGGGGCTGCGGGTGGGCCTCGTCACGGCACGCACCCTTGGCTACGCGTGGAACATCCCGGTTGAAGGAGTGTGTTCGCTTGACGCGCTGGGCGCGGAATTTGGCACGTGCGTTGTTGTCACGGACGCGCGCCGCCGCGAGGTCTATTGGGCCATGTACCGGGACGGGGTGCGAGTCGATGGACCCGCAGTTGCCGTACCTGCGGACGTCCCCCAAGCGGCCGCGGCCGTGGGCCGCGGGACGGCGCTGTACCCGGACGTCTTCGCTAACGGAACCGCCGCCGACCCAAACCCCGCTTACTTGGTGCGAGTGGCGAACGCGGCCAGAGCGTCGGGCACGGAAATGCCAACGGAACCGCTGTATCTGCGCCGCCCGGACGTCCACGGGGTGCCGGGCGCATGATTGGCGCGCCGTCGCTACGGCTGCGGGACCTCACGGAGCAGGACCTCGCGTGGGTGACCCAGCAAGAGGTGGCTATCTTTGGGCCGGCGGCGTGGTCGGAGGCGCTCATTCGCGCAGACTTCATCCACGGCAGCGCGCGCTATCGCGGCGCGGAGCTGGACGGCGAGTTGGTGGCATACGCGGTCTACGGCTTTGAGGGGGACGCGTTTCACCTCATGAATCTGGCGGTTGTTCCGGACGCGAGGCGGCATGGGGTGGCGCGGGCGTTCATGGATGACTTTCTTGCCGAAGCGCGATCGCTTGGTGCTCCGGACGCCTGGCTTGAGGTGTCGGTGGAGAACACACCCGCGCTCGCGCTGTATCGCGAGTACGGATTTGAGGATGTGCGCATCCGCCCGCGTTACTACCAACCGGAAGACGTTGACGGCCTCGTGATGCGGTTGCGGCTATGACCCGGATTGGCGCGGTTAGGGTAATGGCGTGGAACTAGTCCTTGGCATCGAGAGCACGTGCGACGAGACCGGCGTTGCGCTCGTGCGCGGCACGGAACTGCTCGCGGACGTTGTCGCCTCGTCCATGGACGAGCACGCCCGGTTTGGCGGGATTGTGCCGGAGGTGGCGTCGCGAGCGCATCTCGAGGCGTTTGTGCCAACGCTTGATGCCGCGCTCGCGCGCGCCGGAGTGTCGCTCAGCGATGTGGATGCCATCGCGGTTGCGTCCGGCCCCGGGCTGGTTGGCTCGCTCACCGTTGGCGCGTCCGCAGCCAAGGCACTTGCGCTCGCTCTGGATCGCCCGCTCTACGGCGTCAACCACGTCATTGGGCATGCGGTGGTTGACGAACTGGTGCACGGCGAGTTCCCCGAGCGCACCATGGCGCTCGTGGTGAGCGGCGGCCACACGTCGCTGCTCTTGTTCGAGGAATGCGCGCAGACGGGCAATCCGCTGGGTGTCACCGAGCTGGGCCACACGCTCGACGACGCCGCTGGCGAGGCGTTTGACAAGGTGGGTCGCCTGCTGGGGCTGCCGTATCCCGGCGGCCCGCATGTTGACCGGCTCGCGCGTGAAGGCGATCCCGAGGCGATCCGTTTCCCCCGCGCCCTGACCTTGCCAAAAGACCAGGCAGATCACGCCTACGACTTCTCGTTCAGCGGCCTCAAGACCGCGGTGGCTCGCTGGGTGGAGAACTGCCGCGACTCTGGTCGCGAGGTTCCGGTGCCCGACGTTGCCGCCAGTTTCGCTGCCGCTGTGGCTGACGTGCTGGTCGCCAAGACGCTCCGCGCGTGCCGCGAGCACGGGGTGTCAACTCTTGTCATTGGCGGCGGTTTTAGCGCCAACTCGCAGCTGCGAGAACTCGCGGCTGCGCGCGGCGCGGAGGCCGGCGTGGACGTGCGCATCCCGCCCATCAAGTTCTGCACGGACAACGGCGCGATGATCGCCGCTTTGGGATCCGCACTAGTCCGGCGGGGGGCCGAGCCGTCTCGACTCAGCATTGGGGTGGACTCCTCGATGCCGCTGAGTACCGTGATGGTGTGAAGCGCGGCACCACTTTAGGGGTTGCGCTGGCCGCCGTCGTCATCGCCGTGGCGGGGACCGGCTGGTGGGTCAGCGCGCGTCCGCCATCCCCTCCCCAGTCTTCGGCAACGCCTCCGGGAGAGCCAACCACAACGTCGGGCACCCATAGCCCCAGCCCCACGCCCAAGGTGCCGAACCTCGCGTGGGGGCCGTCCCAAGACGACTGGGACGCGGCGCTGATGGACGCGCAGGCGTTGAGCCTTGAGGACGTTGCGGGGCAGGTCATCATGGCGGACATCTCGCACCCTGACGCGGCGGCGGCCGCCAAACTCGTGAAGTCGCGGCACCTCGCGGGCGTGCTGATCATGGGCGGTGCGGTCACGAGCGCCAAGCAGGTGCTCGCGCTCAATCAGGCCATACAAACTGCAGACCCCAAGCGCGACTGGCCCGTTGTCATTGCGACCGACGAAGAGGGTGGCGTGGTGCAGCGGCTGCGCCCTGCGATTGGCTACGTGTCGGCATTCATGGCGGCGGGCGCCAACGGCGACTCATCTAGCGTGCGCGCCTATTACGCGGGCCTCGGCGCGCAGATGCGCGAACTGAACTTCACGATGGACATGGCGCCCGATGCCGACGTGACCATTGGCCTCGAGGACCCGACCATCCGCACACGATCCGCAGGAAGCGATGCGCAAGATGTTGCGGACACGGTGGTGGCGGCATGGCAGGGACTCGACTCCGGCGGTGTGCTGCCGGTGCTCAAGCACTTCCCGGGCCACGGATCCGTGACGGTGGACTCGCATGCCGGGCTGCCCCGCCAAAAGGCGAAGGTCGCCACGCTTGCCGATCGCGACTTTGTGCCGTTCAAGGCTGCGATTGATGCTGGCGCGCCGGCGATCATGATGGCCCACATCCGCGTTCCCGAATGGGGGAAGGCACCCGCTTCAGTGAACCCGCGGGCCTACGCGTACGTGCGTGAAGAGCTGGGATTTACCGGGCTGATAGTGACGGACGCCATGAACATGGAAGCCATCACGGACCGTTACAAGCCGGGGGCGGCGACCGTAGCGGCGATTCGCGCGGGGGCGGACCTGGTGCTCATGCCCGCGAACACGGATGCCGCGATAGACGCCTTGGTCGGGGCGGTTGAGAAGGGTTCGCTTGACCGCGCCCGCCTCGACGACGCTGCGGCACACGTGATCCTCGCTTCCCGGTGGGGGTACCACGCGCAAGATGCGGTCGCGCCCGGCCGGCCCCGCGATTTTGTCGAGGGCTCCATCGTGGTTGCGGCCAAGGACTGCGACGCACTCGCGGGTCACGAGGTGACGATTACGGGCGGTAACGCGGCGCAGCGGAAGACACTCGCGGCTGCGCTGCGCGACCACGGAGTGAAGGTGGGCAAAGGCGGCACCACCGTTGCCTTGGTGCGCGGGGACAGGGGCCACGCCAAGGCCGACGTTGTGGTCGCTATGGGTGGCCCGTGGGGTTTGCCCGCATCCCACGCCAAGGCCTACGTAGCGATTTGGGGTGAGGGCTCCGAGCAGTTGCGCGCGTTGGCCGCCGTTCTCGCCGGTGACGTTCCCGCTCGTGGCACGTGGCCCGTGGCGCTCAAGTTGCCGTATGCGGAGTGTTCTGCGTGAGCTCATACCTTGCCGGCCTTGGGCTGATGCTGTCGCTCATCGTCGCCATTGGTGCCCAGAACCTGTTTGTGCTCAGGCAGGGCTTGCGGCGCGAACACGTGGGTTTGGTGGTGGCGATCTGCGCAGTGTCCGACGCCGTGCTCACCATCGCGGGCATCGCCGGCATGGGCGCGGTGGTGAGTTCGCATCCACTGCTACTCACCATTGTGCGCTGGGGTGGTGCGGCATTCTTGCTGGTATACGGGCTCATGGCCGCGCGTCGTGCTTGGCGCCCCGCTGTGCTCGAAGCTTCTACTGGCGGCGCCGTTGCGGCGGCAACTGCGGGATCCGTGGCGCTCACGTGCCTCGCCCTGACGTGGCTCAACCCGCACGTCTACCTGGACACGGTGTTCCTCATGGGCACCGTTGGTGCTGGTCATGAGTTGCCATGGGCTTTCGCTGCCGGCGCCATCACGGGGTCGATCGCGTGGTTCACGGCGCTGGGTTTCGGTGCGCGAGCGCTCGCCCCAGTGCTTGGGACGCCGCGCGCGTGGCGCGTGCTCGACGCCCTCATTGCAGTAGTGATGATTGCGCTCGCCGTAGGGCTGGCGCTGAGCGCGTAGCCGCAGCTCGCGGAGTGCGGGGTCCCGGCCACGTGCTGCGCTCGGCCCGCGCGCTCACTCCCCGCGCTCGGCCGACGCGCGCTGTGAGGACACTGGGCCGGGAATGAGGCCCTCGCCCGGCCTGAGGTCCTCACAGCGCGAGGGGAGCTAAACCGGGCGTGGGAGCTGGCCGCGCGGCGTCCCGCCCCCGCGCGGCGTCCCGCGCCTGCGCGCTCGCTCCCCGCGCTCGGCCGACGCGCGCTGTGAGGACACTGGGCCGGGAATGAGGCCCTCGCCCGGCCTGAGGTCCTCACAGCGCGAGGGGAGCTAAACCGGTTGCGCGATGAGCGCCGTGTGTCTGCCGGCCACGCGCGTGAGGATCACCGTTGCGGACTCGGTGCCGCGCAGCTTCAGCTGCGCCCGCAGCCGCTCCGGCACCACGTCAACCCCACGCTTCTTGATCTCGAGCGACCCCACTCCGCGCGCATGCAGTGCGGCGGCGAGGCGCTTCACGTCAAAGGGCATGGCCGCTTCAATGCGGAACCACCGCGCAAAGGCACTCTCAACCGCGGCATCCGCCGTCAGATACGCGATGCTCGCATCGAGCAGCCCGGCTCCCACCTCGTCGGCAAGCGCCCCAACGAGTCCCGCGCGAATCACCGCGCCATCCGGCTCCGCCACAAACTCGCCAAGTTCGCGCACCTCGCCGCGATGGAGATCCCCTACCAACTCGTGCGCCGCGCCCCCACGAATCACGAGCGCCCCATGGCCCTCGTGCCGCGCGAGCGGACCGCACCACACGCCAAGCTCCACCACATCTCCGTCAACGCTCACCCATTGCGCCTCCGCACCCGGCGGCACCGCGTCATGCGGCACGGCTGGCCCCAGCTTGAGCCCCAGCGCGGGAACGGCGTCACGCAAGGCCAACAACGGGTCGAGGGGAGGCGCATAGTCAGCGGGATCATGGCGGCGCCCTCGCGCATTGCGCCTGGCAGGATCCGCAAAGAACGCATCCGCGCCCAGGTGGAGCGCAACCTCGAGCGCGTCCGCGTTGACCACTCGGGTGCCTGGCCAGTGCCGCAGATTGTGATCCGCGAGTAGCGCGGTTGCCTCGTCCCGCTCCACCGCGGTCACCTGTAGACCGAGCGCCGCCATGGCCATCGAATCGGCGCCCAACCCGGCCGTGAGATCGGCGACGGATTGCAGCCCAGCCTCCAGGTAGCGTCGGGCATGCAAAGCGGCCACGGCAAGCCGCGTGGCCTGCTCGAGCCCTTCCTGATGGAAAGCCATGCCGGCGGCAAACTCGCCAAACTTTCCCCGAGCGTGGGCCCGCAAGCGCGCCTGGGTGAGCGCGGCGGCTACCAGTTCCGGCGCCGCACCCTCGGCCCGCAAACGCTGCCCGACGCTGAGCGCCGTTTTGCCGTCATAGTCACCTATCGCGTCGGTAAGGGCCCGGCACGCTGGGCTTACGGCAAGGCGAGCGTCGGCGGCGTCCATGAGCTCATCGTTTCACGGCAGGCGAACGATACTGGGTTAGCACTCGCAGGGTCAGAGTGCTAAATTGGTTGCGGCTCGTAGAGCCAGCGCTCCGTTCGTATGACCCCCGCGACGGCATCGACGGAATAGGCGCATCATGTCCGGAACTACTCGTGGAAGGTGAGGTCCGCAGTGTCGGTCTCAATCAAGCCTCTTGAGGACAAGGTTGTGGTGAAGTCGGCTGAAGCCGAGACCACCATGGCGTCTGGCCTCGTGATCCCGGACACCGCCAAGGAAAAGCCCCAGGAGGGCGAAGTCGTGGCGGTGGGCCCGGGTCGTATTGACGAGCACGGCAACCGCATTCCGGTTGACGTCAACGTTGGCGACAAGGTGATTTACAGCAAGTACGGCGGCACCGAGGTCAAGTACGCGGGTGAGGATTACCTGATCCTCTCCGCACGCGACCTGCTCGCCGTGATTTCCTAAGTCACGCACAGCAGACGACGAGGGGCTTCAGTCAATTGACTGAAGCCCCTCGCTTCGTCTGTGAGGCTAGCTCGCTCGCTTCATGCGGCCGGCGAGAAGCGCATGCCGCTCGTCTTCGCTGAGGCCACCCCACACACCGAACGGCTCCCGCGCATCCAGCGACCGTTCGCGGCACAGTTCCAGCACGGGGCAGCGGGCGCAGAACTTCTTTGCTGCTTCCGCCCTGCGGCGCCTAGCTGAGCCTCTTTCCCCCTCCGGATGGAAGAACA
Organism: uncultured Demequinaceae bacterium; assembly: GCA_964392875.1. GTDB lineage: Bacteria > Actinomycetota > Actinomycetes > Actinomycetales > Demequinaceae > Demequina. Next base: position 13,495 of record CAYMRO010000001.1, on the reverse strand, counting down.
GTTCCGGGTCTGCCTCGCGGCACGATCCCTCGTACTGCCATTCCCACTGGTCTTGGGTCGGTGCTGGCAACTTGGCCACCGCGTCCATTAAGTCCCCTAATTCGCTTAGGGCAACGGGAGGCGTCTTTGTCTCTCGTCGCGTGGTTTGAAACACCATGCAGCGGACGCTTCGCCTCCAGAAGATCCTCGACGTCGCGGACCGCTTAGTGCCATTCTTACCCCCTTCTGGCGGGAATGCCAAGTGCCAATTTTCGGTGCCCAATTGGGACTAGACGGGCCTGTAGAATCGTGCAATGATGCCCGCCCCGAACGACCCTTTCGGCTATACCGGACTCACTTACGACGACGTTCTGCTGCTTCCCGGCGAGAGCGATGTCATCCCCTCAGAGGTCAATACGGCCACTCGACTCACGCGCGAACTGAGCATCAATGTGCCGCTCGTGAGCGCAGCCATGGATACCGTCACCGAGGCGCGGCTCGCGATTGCGCTCGCCCGCCTGGGGGGCATTGGCGTGCTCCATCGCAACCTCTCGATCGCCGATCAAGCGCACCACGTGGAGATCGTCAAGCGCTCCGAATCCGGGATGATCACTGATCCCGTGACGGTTGGACCGGACGCCACGCTCGCCGAGCTCGACGCGCTGTGTGCCACGTATCGGGTGTCCGGACTGCCGGTGGTGGACCACGACCGCCGCCTGCTGGGCATCATCACCAATCGCGACTTGCGTTTTGTGAATCCGTCCGAGTTCGCGTCGCGCCTGGTCAGCGAGCAGATGACCCCCATGCCGCTCATCACGGCGCCGGAAGGTATCTCGAATGCCGCGGCCTCGGAGCTGCTCGCCAAGCATCGGGTGGAGAAGCTTCCTCTCGTTGACGCCGATGGCCGCCTCACGGGGCTCATCACCGTGAAGGACTTCGTCAAAACCGAGAAGTACCCGCTCGCTTCCAAGGATGGCGAGGGCCGGCTCTTGGTTGGCGCCGCCGTTGGCTTCTTTGGCGATGCCTGGGAACGCGCAACCGCCCTGGTAGAGGCCGAGGTGGACGTGCTGGTGGTAGACACCGCGCATGGTCACGCTCGCGCCATGATCGACATGATCCGCCGCCTCAAGTCGGACCCAGCAACGCGCCACGTGCAGGTCATTGGCGGCAACGTCGCCACGCGTGACGGCGCCGCCGCCTTGGTTGAGGCTGGGGTGGATGCCGTCAAGGTGGGCGTTGGGCCGGGTTCGATTTGCACCACTCGCGTGGTGGCTGGCGTTGGTGTGCCGCAAGTGACCGCGGTGTACGAGGCCGCCGTTGCCGCCTCGCCGCACGGCGTCCCCGTCATCGCCGACGGCGGGCTGCAGTACTCCGGTGACATCGCCAAGGCGCTGGTTGCCGGGGCATCATCCGTGATGCTCGGCTCGCTTTTCGCGGGCTGCGAAGAGACCCCGGGAGACCTGGTGCTCGTCAACGGCAAGCAATTCAAGAGTTATCGCGGCATGGGCTCGCTGGGCGCGCTGTCCTCGCGTGGCCGGGTCTCGTACTCCAAGGACCGCTACTTCCAGGCCGACGCCCCCAGCGACGACGACCTCATCCCCGAGGGCGTCGAGGGTCGCGTTCCCTACAAGGGTCCGCTGTCCTCCGTGGTGCGCCAACTCGTTGGCGGGCTGGGCCAGTCGATGTTCTACGTTGGCGCCGCGACCATCCCGGACTTGCAGGCCAAGGGCCAGTTTGTGCGCATCACGCCGGCGGGGCTCAAGGAGTCCCACCCGCACGACGTTCAGGTCACGGTGGAGGCGCCCAACTACTCGGGCCGCAACTAGTCAGGGTCACGGGTACAGCCCGCGCAAGCGGTGTGCCTCCGTCACCCTTTGCACGGCGAGCACGGTAGCGGCCTCGCGGTACGTCATTCCGCGATCGCCGGAGAACGCGACCACGTCCCTCCACGCCTTGGTCATGCGCTCCTTGAGCCGACCGTTCACTTCTTGCTCGGTCCACTGGTACGCCATGTTCGCCTGCACCCACTCAAAGTAGGAGACGATCACGCCGCCCGCGTTGGCGAGGATGTCCGGCACCACCACCACGCCGCGGTCCGTGAGGATCGCATCGCCGGCCTTGGTGGTAGGTCCGTTTGCCCCCTCCACCACCAGTCGCGCTTTGATCGCGCTGGCGTTGTCGCCCGTGATGACGCCTTCGAGCGCGGCGGGCACCAGGAGGTCCACGTCCAGCAGCAGTAACTCCCCGCCGTCCATTGGCTCGCCGCCCTGGAAGTCCGCGACTGCGCCGCCGGCGTCCACGTGAGCGCACAGCGCAACAACGTCCAAACCGGCCTCGTTGTAGATGGCGCCGTCAACGTCGGAGATGGCACGAACTGCAACTCCTGAATCCGCGAGGAAGCGGGCTGCGTCGCGGCCCACCTTGCCGAATCCTTGGACCGCGGCACTCGAACCCACCACGGCTATCCCGTGCGATTCCATCGCCAGAATCGCAATGTGCGCCACGCCGCGTGAGGTGGCTGCGGCGCGCCCCAGGGACCCGCCCAGGCTCACGGGCTTTCCCGTCACAACTCCGGGAACCGTGTGCCCAACGGACGTGGAATAGGTATCCATCATCCACGCCATGGTCTGCTCATTGGTGCCCATGTCGGGCGCCGGGATGTCCACCTCGGGGCCGATGATCGGCAAGATCTCCGAGGTATAGCGCCTGGTAACACGCTCCAACTCAAGATTGGAGTGGGTGCGCGGCTCAAAGGCCACCCCGCCCTTTGCGCCACCGTACGGCACGTCCACGAGCGCACACTTCCACGTCATCCACATGGCGAGCGCGCGCACCTCGTCGAGGTCAACATTGGGCGCGAACCGCAAGCCGCCCTTTGCGGGGCCGCGGCTGAAGTTGTGTTGCACCCTGTACCCCGAGTACACGGCGATGCTGCCGTCGTCCCGGCGCAGGGGAACCGATACCTGCAGTTCGCGCCGCGGGGTGGCGAGCATCTGGTGGGTGCCGTCGTCGTAACCAAGATGCCCGACGGCGGCGGCAAGTTGGGCGCGTGCGTCGGCGAGGGGGCCCTCACCAACGGGAGCAGACCACGTCATTGTGACCTCTTTCGTTGCCTCCGAATCTACCCCTCTACCAGTGCGAACGCGCGCACTGGAAACGTGCGAAATTCTTCAGAATGTGGACGCGGAACTGGCTTGGACCGCGAGCCCGCACACGGGCCACTCCGGGCTGGGCACGTCGTTAGTGATGCCCTTGCCCGCGAGGTAGCTCGCAAAGTGCAGCGCCCACACGCGATGCGCTTCCACTTGCTGATCGTGCAGGTCTCGCAATTCAACGGTGCCGAGCGCGGGATAGCGAACCGCGATGGCCTGCACCAGGTCGAGAGTGGCCAGAACGTCGGCGTCGGCCGCGTGGAGGTCGTCGGCAATGACGGCAACGCCGTACGTCTCGCACATGTCGATGAGTTTGCGCTTACCCCGACGGTAGCGATCGAGGTGGCGGTCCAACACGAGCGGATCCACAATGGGCCGGATGCCGCCAGGCAACCGCTCGGCGAGAGTCGGCAGCCCATTCCGCGCCAACTCCGCCTCCAAAATGCTCAAGTCGTACTGCACGTTGAAGCCAACCACGGGCACCCCGGAAGCCAGCGCGGAGGCGAGAATCTCGGCAATCTCAGCCAGGGCGTCGGCCGGGCGCTGGCCGTTTTGCCGTGCTTGCTCCGTAGTAATGCCGTGGACCTCCGTGGCGCGCTCGGGGATGGGAATTCCGGGGTCGATGAGCCACGTGCGGGTGCTGACGTCGCCGCCAGTGCGCGTGATGAGCGCCGCGGTCACGATGCGGTCGGTGGCGGTGGAGATGCCGGTGGTTTCCGTGTCGAAGCCCACCATGGGGTTGTCTAGCCAGGTCATGCACCAAGCCTGGCACGAAGGTGTGACACGGGTGCGCCGCCGCGAGCACGGGGCGGAGGATCAGTCACCGGGTACGGAGCCAAACAACAGGCCCGACGCCGTGGCTGGGACACGCCGGTAGGCTTACCCCGTGAGCAACGAGATCGAGATTGGCCGCGGAAAGCGCGGGCGCCGCGCCTATTCCTTTGACGACGTCGCAATTGTGCCGTCGCGCCGCACGCGCGATCCCCAGAACGTGTCTCTTCGCTGGCAGATCGACGCATTCGAGTTCTCGATCCCCGTAATCGCCGCCCCCATGGACTCCGTCATGAGCCCGGCCACGGCCATCCAATTGGGCCAGCACGGCGGCCTCGGCGTCCTCGACCTTGAAGGCGTGTGGACGCGCTACGAGGACCCAACTGCGCAGCTTGAAGAGATCGCCGCGCTTGAGGGCGCAAATGCCACGCGCCGCATGCAACAGATCTACGCCGAGCCCATCAAGCCCGAGCTCATCACGGCGCGCCTCCAAGAGATTCGCGCGGCGGGCGTGCCCGTTGCGGGCGCCCTCAGCCCGCAGCGCACCCAGGAGTTCTACGGCACCGTCCTCAAGGCGGGCGTTGACATCTTCATCATCCGCGGCACCACCGTGAGCGCGGAACACGTCTCCGGCGCCGAGGAGCCGCTCAACCTCAAGAAGTTCATCTACGAGCTCGACGTTCCCGTCATCGTTGGCGGCGCCTCCACCTACCAGGCATCACTGCACCTCATGCGCACCGGCGCGGCTGGCGTTTTGGTTGGCTTTGGCGGCGGCGCGGCGCAGACCACGCGCCAGTCACTTGGCATTCACGCGCCCATGGCAACAGCAGTGGCCGACGCCGCGGCAGCTCGTCGCGATTACCTTGACGAATCTGGGGGCCGGTACGTTCACGTGATCGCCGACGGCGGCATCGGCCGCTCCGGTGACATGGTGAAGGCGATCGCATGTGGTGCGGACGCGATGATGGTTGGCGCGGCGCTTGCGCGGGCCGAGGAGGCGCCCGGTCGCGGCCTGCACTGGGGTCCGGAAGCTCACCACCCCGTTCTGCCGCGTGGCGAACGCGTGCACGTTGGCACCGTTGGGACTCTCGAGGAAATCCTCGTTGGTCCTGGTACAACGGCAGATGGCACCACGAACCTGATGGGAGCCCTGCGGCGGTCAATGGCAACCACTGGCTACAGCGACCTCAAGGAGTTCCAGCGGGTAGACGTAGTAGTCAGCCCATATCAGCCGCATTAATCTGCGATCCTCGCTTGTTTTGCCGTTGCACGAAAACGTTTTCTATTGCATGATCGTTTCGCGGGGCAACGATGCCACCGAATATCGGAGGGGTAAACGTGCACGCATTGTCGCGCAGGACTCGAATAGCCGCAGGCACCTTTGCTCTTGTGATCGCGGCAGTTCCATTGGCGGCAGGAACTGCCAATGCCGGCACGTGGGGCGGAACTCTCAGTTGTCCGAGCGGCACCTTCGTCAAGGCCACCGGTTACAAAGGCGGCTCGGGTCCGATCACCGTGTCCGCTCCTGGACACTCATACACGGATTCGACGACATCGACCGGTTTTAGCATCACGGTGAAGGGCGCTTCGTATTCGGGTAGCTGGTCCGTCAATGGCTCCGGAGCTACCTCAGGCTCCGGCTTCTGCGGCACGTGACGCGGCGAGTCGGATCCGGCTCGGTGACTATGCTCGCGCTGGGACTCGCGCTGGTCGCCGTTTCAGGATGCGCTCAAAAGGCGCCCGGCCTCGACGCGTCACCGGGGTGGGTGGAGCCCGGGTGGATGGCGCAGGTGCGTCAAGAGAATGAGAAATTCCAGGACGGTCAGATCTCGTGCTACAGCGAGCATGGGCTCAAGGCCGTAAAGACCATGGGCGGCTCCGTTGGGTTCGTGGACCTTCCGCAAGACTCGGCGACTCAAGACCTTCTCGAAAAGGCGGCGGCCGATTGCAACGCTCGCTTTCCTTTGCCCCAACACCTCGCCGACAAGACGCTCACAGACACTGCGTACCAACGGATGCTCGACACACGCGCCTGCATCGTCGCGCACGGGTTTGACGTTTCTGAACCGCCCACTTTCGACACGTGGAAAGACTCCGACTGGCAATCTGCGTGGAATCCATACGCCGAACTCGTGAATGCGACGAACTCACTCGCGAAAGACAAGTTGTTTGCACTAGCCAATGCGTGCCCGCAGTCCGGACCAAACTTCGAAGTCCTGGCTCCGACGGGGGATTCTTGACCGACGAGGGCGCCACTGGGCTCGCGCGTACGTGGCCATGGGTGCTTGCCTTGGTCGTCACGCTGGCTTTAGGCCTGATCTTCGGAAGATGGGCGTTCGCGCCTCCGCATGTTGACGAGGCCGCGGATGCGCCAGCGACGGTCAAGGTCGCAGAGACGACCGTGGGCCAATCCATGCCCGTAGCCGTCTCTGCGTCGTGGGCCGCTCGCCCGTTCGGGGTGGGCGCGGCGTCGGGCGTGCTGACGTCGCTCGATGTGGCGGACGGCGACACCGCCAACTTGGGTGACCGCCTCTACTCGGTGGACCTGCGACCGGTGGTGGCCGCCGTGGGCGAGGTTCCCGCCTTCCGCGACCTGTCCCAGGGTGAACACGGGGCCGATGTTGCGCAAGTGCAGCGCTTCCTCATTGAACTTGGGTACCTCGACGGCTCGGCCGACGGCGACTTTGGCCCGGTCACGAAGCGCGCCGTGCAGTTGTGGCAGGCGAAGTTGGGCGTGGAGACGGACGGGATTGTGCGCGCGAGCGACGTTGTATTCGCCACAAGGCTGCCGGCGCGGCTGCGGGTGGCCGACGACGTCCAGGTGGGCAAACGCCTCAACCCCGGAGACGTGGTGCTGTCCGTGCTAGACCGGGAGCCAGAATTCATCGCCACGATTCCCTCGGGTTCCATGTATGACCCGTCGCTGCCCATCGAGGTGACCTTCGGTGACGAGACGGTAAAGACGGTGATTGCGAATTCCCAGGTAGACCAGTCGAACAACACGATGCTGACCCTCACACGACAAGACGGCACTTCCATTTGCGCCGACAAGTGCTACCAAGTGTCGCTTATCCCGGCGGAGGCCGTCTATCCGGCGCAGCAGATACTCATTCCCTCGGTGACGGGCCCGGGAGTGCCGGCCGCCGCCGTGGGCTTCACCGCGGCCGGAGACCCCTATGTGGCACTGACGGACGGCACCCACGTCCCGGTGACCATTGTTGGCCAAGGTCAGGGAAGCGTTGTCCTCGCGGGCGTGGAGGACGGCACCACCGTGGTCCTCGCGGGCACCCCTGCGTCTCCGAGCGGGGGCTCTCCCGCCGAGACTTGGACGCCTGCGCCATGAGCATGGCCGCAGGTTTCGCGGCGCGTCCAGAAGCGCGAACCGTTGTCGGTGCGCGTGGCCTTACCTTCGCCTATCGCTCCAATGGTGCCGCGGTGATCGACAATCTGACGGTCGACATTCCCATTGGCGCGGTCACGACCCTCACGGGGCCTTCGGGCTCCGGCAAGTCCACCCTGCTTTACTTGCTCGCGCTCATGATCCGGCCCTCGGGCGGCGAGGTCCTCTGGAATGGCAGCGCGGCGTCGAACCTCCCAGACGTAGCCCGATCGAGGCTCCGCGCCGCGCAGGTGGGATTCGTCTTCCAGGACGCCCTGCTCGATCCCTCACGAACGGTGCTGGCGAACGTCTGCGACTCCGGCCTGTTCGCGGGCATGTCACACGACGATGCCGCGAGTAGGGCGCGTGCGATGCTGACCCGGTTTGGCTTGGAGCACAGGGCGGACCACCGGCCGGGAGAGATCTCCGGCGGGCAGGCCCAACGGGTGGCGATCTGCCGCGCCCTGCTCACCGATCCGCGCGTGGTGCTCGCGGATGAGCCCACGGGCAATCTCGACGACGCCTCCGCCGAGGTCGTGTGGGAGGCGCTGGTGGACCACGCCAAGAACGGCGGCACCGTGATCCTCGCGACCCATGACAAGAGCCTCGCGAGCCGCTCCGACCATGAGATTCGGCTCGCCGCTGACGGCGGCGCCGAGGTCGGCTCGCGGGCGACCCCATGAGCACAGAAACTCGCGACGCGCGGGCTGCGGGGTCGTGGCCGGGCGTTCCGCGCACCGCAGCGTTGATCAGGGATGCCGTCGCCGGCGCTCGAGCGCAGTTGGCGACCACGATTACGCTCGTGCTGGTGCTGGCCAGCGTAAGCTTTTCGATCCTCGTCACCACCGGCCAGGCCGCGGCGAATGAGGCGCAGGTGGTGGGCCAGATCGACTCCGCCGGGACGCGCCTCATCGTCATCTCGGACGACGGCGGTGTGGCTGGCATTTTGCCCGAGGCGCCAGCCGAGTTGGCCAGGCTCTCCGACGTCGCCTGGACGCTCGGCTTGGGTGCCGCCGCGGACGTGGTGAATCCCGCGTTGCCCGCATCGCCATTCGCCGCCCGGGCTATGGTTGGCGACTTGCCTCCGGACTTCACCTTGGTGCAGGGGCGGCCTCCCCTCCCAGGCGAAGCTATCGTTGGCTTAGGGGCGACGGACGGACTGAATCTTGGACCCGGCCTTGGGAGGGTCCGTTCGGCGGCTGACCCGAACGCCGACCCGGTGGGCGTGGTTGGCGTCTTCAAAGCCACCGGACCACTGGCGAATTTGAACGACACAGTTCTCATTGCCGCGCAACCCGACGACGTGAAAACGCTGCGCTACGTCTACGTGCTGGCGAGCGACGTCACGGTAATCGATCGCCTTGAGGGCGTCCTAACGACCTCGACGCCCGCCCTCAATCCCACGGCGCTCACAGTGGAGACCCCCAAGGGTGCGATCGCGCTGAGGGACGTCATCGCTGGCCGCCTCGGCGCCGCCTCCCGGCAGTTGATGGCCGTAGTCATGGGTGTCGGCGCGGTGATCATCGCCGTCACTGTGCTCTCCGCCGTCGTTTCTAGGCGCCGGGAGTTTGGCCGTCGCCGAGCGCTAGGCGCCACCCGCTCGGCCCTCGTCGCCACGCTTCTCGCACAGGCGGCGATAGGAGCCGTCATCGGCACCGCGGTGGGAACCGGCGCGGGGGTCGCCGCCGTCGCGGCCACTGCTGGCTCGCTGCCCACATGGGAGTTCGTGGCGGGGGTCGCTGGCCTGGCCGTTCTGCTAACGCTCATCACCAGCGCGCCGATCGCCGCCTACGCCGCATACCGTGACCCGTTGCGAATACTGCGAGTGCCGTAGGCGCGGTGAGCTGTCGGCCGCAGCCGCGACCGCGGCCGATGCATAGCGTCGGAGGCACCCATGCCGAGGTTCCGGAAGGCGCTTGCATGCTGTCGTGCGGGGCGAGCCCTCTTACCTGCGGCGTTGGCTAAGTGTCGAGCGCGTCGCTCAGCTTGAGCCAGGAAAGCTCGAGCGTGGAGTTCTCGTCGTCGAGCGCGCGTAACTGCTGCGTCATGGCGGCCACGCCCTCATGGTCAGACTGATCGTGCGCGGCCATCCGGTCATGAAGCTCGCGCTTCAGCTGCACGATCTTCGCCATCCGCCGCTCGGCCGCCTGCTGCTCCTTCGCGAGCACGCGCCGCTCAGACCCGCTCAAGTTGCTCTTTGGGGTAGATGCAGGGTGAATGTCGCCGCCACTTCGCCCCGGATCTACCACAACGGCAGGCACAGCTACAGCGTCGGGCCCCTTGGTGTGCTTGGTTCCCGCTTGCCCGCCAAAACTGCCGACGCCGCCCGACGCCGTTCGCCGCTCTCGCGAGAGCCGCACGTATTCGTCTACTCCCCCTGGTAGATGGCGCAATCCGCCGTCGAGCACCGCGTATTGCTGGTCCGTTATGCGCTCCATGAGGTAGCGGTCGTGACTTACGACGATGAGGGTGCCGGGCCATGAATCGAGCAAATCTTCCAGCGCCGCGAGGACGTCGGTGTCGAGGTCGTTGGTGGGCTCGTCGAGCACCAGCACGTTGGGCTCGCTCAGCAGCACCATGAGGATTTGCAGGCGCCTGCGTTGACCGCCGGAGAGGCGGTTGACGGGCGTCTTGAGCTGCATCGCAGTGAAGCCAAAGCGCTCAAGCAGTTGCCCGGGCGTCATCTCCGTGCCATCGGACATCTTGATGGAGGAGTAGCGCTTGACCACCGCGGAGACGCGCTCCTCCTGGACCTCATCCAACTCTTCCAGGCGCTGGCTCAGCGCCGCCACCCGCACGGTGATGCCGGTCTTCACTCGCCCCTTGGTTGGCTCAAGCTCGCCCGTGATGAGCTTGAGCAACGTGGACTTGCCAGCGCCGTTTTCGCCAAGGATGCCCGTGCGCTCGCCCGGCCCGATGTGCCATTCGATGCCGTGCAGCACCTCGCGCGCCTCATCGCCCGTGCCGTACGTGACGCCCGCGTTCATGAGGCTCACCACGTCCTTGCCCAGGCGCGCCGTAGCCATGCGCGCCAGCTGAATGGTGTCGCGGATGGGGGGTACGTCCGCGATGAGCGCGTTGGCGGCGTCGATGCGGAACTTGGGTTTGGAGGTGCGTGCTGGCGCACCGCGGCGGAGCCACGCGAGCTCCTTGCGCATGAGGTTCTGGCGGCGCTGTTCAGTCACGTTGGAGATGCGGTCCCGCTCCACCCGCTGCAGCACGTACGCGGCGTATCCTCCCTCGTAACGGTCCACAACGCCGTCGTGCACCTCCCACGTCTGGGTGGAGACCTCATCCAGGAACCAGCGGTCGTGAGTGACCACAAGCAGCGCGCCGTTGCGTCCCGCCCAGCGTCGCTTGAGATGGTCCGCGAGCCACGTCACGCCCTCAACGTCGAGGTGGTTTGTTGGCTCGTCGAGGAAGATCACGTCGTGGTCGCCAACCAGCACGTGGGCCAACGCAACCCGTCGCTGCTGGCCGCCAGAGAGAGTGCCAACCACGGCGTCGGCCGGGAGGTCTGGCACCAGCCCGGCCATGACGTCGCGTGTGCGGGGGTCCGACGCCCACTCGTGTTCGTCCGCCTCGCCGGCTATCGCTTGGATCACCGTGAGCGACGGATCCACGGCGTCGTCCTGGTCGAGGACGCCGATGCGGGTGCCGCGGGCAATGGTTACGCGCCCGCTGCGCCCATCAACTGCCTGCGGCGCAAGTTTGCCCGCGAGGAGCTTGAGCAGCGACGTCTTGCCCGCGCCGTTGCCACCCACTACGCCGATGCGATCGCCGTCGTCGAGGCCTATCGAGACCGAGTCGAGGACGGTGCCGGTGCCAAAGTCGAGGTGAAGCGCCTCGGCGCCTAAGAGGTGAGCCACGGCGTCAAGGGTAGTCGCGCTGGAGGGCGCGCCTGATTGCGCCTTGGCGACTCACTCAGCCCGGCGCAGGAGGATCACGCCGTCGTGGAGCACGCCCGGCTCGCCAGCTGGGCTGACGGCCTCGCGATCGCGGGTGCCCAACTCCACGATCTCCCACTCGGCCTCATTCAACGCGATCGCCGCGAGATCCTCCTGGGGCGACAGCATGTGTGCGCCGTGCTCGTGCGCGGACTCGTGCCACCACGGTGCCACGGCGTGAGTGACGGTGAGGAAATGGCCGCCGGGCGCAACCCAGCTGGCCCCGCGGCGCAGGATCTCGGTGCGCGGGAACTCCACCTCGGAGTGCATGAACGAGCTGCACACCAAGTCCGCTGGCCCCTCCGGGGACCACTCCGAAAGGTCAGCGGCCACATAGGCGGCACCGGGAACACCAGCGGCAGCGGCCCGCGCGCGCTCAACCGCCGTGGGGGAGATGTCCACGCCCGTTGCAATCCAGCCGTTCGACGCAAGCCACAGCACGTCCGCGCCTTCCCCGCACGCCAGATCTATTGCCACGCCCGGGGTGAGTGGGGCGACTACTGCAGTGAGCGTCGGGTTGGCCTCCCCTGACCAGCGTTGCGCGCGTTCGCGGTAGCGCTCTTCCCAGTGTGCCGCGAGACCGTCTGTCATGCCCTCATCGTAGGAGCGGGAATGCGCCACGGTTGGACTTTGTTGACACATCAACTGACTCCGTTTAGAGTTAGTTGAACAATCAACTTATCAAGGGATACCATGGACGCCGTTTTTCTCATTGCCCGCATTCTCTTCGCCTTCATCTTTTTGCTCAGTGCATGGGGGCACATCTCCAAGGCGTCCACCATGGCGCAGTACGCGCAATACAAGGGCGCCCCGGGTGGCAAGGTTGGCGTCATTCTCTCCGGTATCACGATGGGCCTTGGCGCACTGATGGTGCTGCTGGGCATCTACGGTGACCTTGGCGCGCTGCTGGTGTTCGTGACCCTCATCCCCGTCACGCTCTTCATGCACGCGTACTGGAAGGAGAGCGACGCCCAGGCTAAGGGTGCGGACCGCACTTCCTTTAACAAGAACGTTGGCCTCTTGGGCGGCGCTCTCGCGTTCTTCCTGCTGTTCGCAGCGGAGGGCGCGGACTTGGGCCTGACGATCGTCGGCCCGCTGTTCCACCTCAGCTAGACCGCGCAAAAGGGGAGGCGGGCACACATAGTGCTCGCCTCCCTTTTTTGCGCCCAGTTCTGCGCCCTGCCCTGCGCCCGGTCCTGCGAGCCGGGGCGATAGCCTGTCGCCATGCGCTGCGACGTGGTCCGATTCGTGGCCTTTGAAGACCTCGGCACCTGGGAGGCGGAGATCCGCGCCCACGGCTACGACGTGCGCTACCTCGAGGCAGGCGTCGACGAGGTCTCCCAATTTGCCGACGCCGACTTGGCTATCTGCCTTGGCGCGCCTATCGACGCGGATGGTGACGAGCAGTACCCGTACCTCGCCGACATTCGCGCGGTTCTTGCCGCACGGCTCGCGGCGGACAGACCGACACTTGGCATTTGCCTGGGCGCGCAGCTGATGTCCTTGGCCCTGGGTGGCGAGTTGTCGCGTGGCAACAGGGAAGTTGGGTGGTCACCTCTGCGCCTCTTGCCCGACGCTGCCGCCACCCCTCTTCGCCACCTCGCCGGGGCGCCGGTGCTGCATTGGCATCAAGATGTTTTCTCGGTGCCCGATGGTGCGGTTGCGCTCGCGAACAGCGAGGCGAACCCCAATCAGGCGTTTGCCTACGGGCGGTCTCTCGCCTTCCAGTTCCATCCAGAAGCCGATCCGGAAGCGATGGAACGGTGGTTCATAGGCCACGCCGGGGACCTGGAGCGTTGGGGCTACGACGCGCGCGAGTTGCGCGCCGCCGCGCGAATGCACGGCGACGAGGCCGCGATGGCTGGTGTCGCGCTCATCCGGGAGTATCTGCGCGGGCTTTAGCGCGCCGCTCAAGTTCACGGTCGAGCGCACCGCGGCCACTCACCTGTCCGGCTCACCACCCGGCCGACGCGGCGGCTCACCCGTCCGGTTCACCACCAGGCCGACACGGAGGCTGGGTAACGCCCATTTGGTGACACGTGGGCGGGCTCGGTCCCTCTGGAGCGTGAAAATTCACGGTCCAGAGGGACTCACGGGCAAGGAGTCCCTCCTGGCGGTGACGGAAAGGGGAGGACGGCGGGCGAGGGGTCCGGCGGTCACGGCGGGCGCGGGGCAGGGAGGACGGGGCCGACGCGGCGGCGCGGGGCGGGGGAGGACAAGGCGGCGGGGGAGGTGTCCAGCGGCGGGGGAGGACAAGGCGGATGCGG